>DITY01000242.1:1207-7693 GCA_002422955.1 Planctomycetaceae bacterium UBA6172 | reverse complement strand
CTGACCCCGGCGAAGCCTGTCAAGGCCTGACCCCGGCGAAGCCTGTCGAAACGGTTGCGGCTGATGACCGCTTGACGAGGCCACTGTGGAAGGAGTTGCAGGGGGACAGGGCAAGGCCATGAAATTAAACAGAGCAGCTAGCGCAGTTGCTGGCTGCGTTTTCAGTGCCTGCCGCTCACGCCGCGTGGCGGATGATCTTCGAAACGTGCCATCCACATTGTGGGGTGTTCACAACTGCACGAGGTGCGGAAGGCGCTTGGCAAGCGGCTGGAGGGGTCTCGTACCGAGACCTTGGCAGCTCGACCTCTGCTTGCCCCGGATTTGAGTTGCCTCTACATCCGCTGATGTACAAATCAACCACGCCGCAGTCCTCCGGGCGCTAATACCCGCTGCTTCTCTGTGACTTCAACCGCGGCCCGAATTCGCCACGGCTCGTGAACACATCACCCAAAGCGGCGAGCGACGGGGCCCCCATTTTCGGCCGCCGCCAGCCACTACCCGGCGATGCGAAAGGCTGGCCCGCAGACCTCAACCGCCGCTTTCGGTTGCCAAAACAGGTCGCGTTCGCCTCATCAGCCGCTCCGCCTGTGGCGTTTCGGGACCGCCGAAAGCGAAATTTCTCCGACAACATGCGTCAAATGAAACGCGAAACACGTTTCGTGGCAACAAGTTACGGAATCGACTCATGCCGGCGGGACATCTTTCCGAAAAAACACCTGCCAACGCAATTGACGATTTGCATGTCGTGCTTTACAGTTCGCGTTATTGAGAGCGTTGTTTTGTCCGCCCCGCGCAGGAGTCCTGACATGTCCTTTTTGCATTCCTCACTGGTGGCCTTGCCCCCGACGCTGCTGCTGGCAGCGGGGCTGGTTCCCAGCGGCTTTGCCAATCGGCACCCCCGGCTGATGCGGCAAACCGCGACGCTGCTGCCGGCAATCGCCGGCGGCTGCACGATCGCCGCGATCGCCCTGTTGGTCGCCCGCGGGCCGCTGGACGTCGCGTTGCTCTCCTGGGCCTGGCCGTTGCCGATGAACCTCGGGGTGTATTTCGACAACTTGTCGGCGGTGATGGCGCTGCTGATCAGCTTCATCGGCTTGATCATCGGTCACTACTCGGGACGTTATCTGGAGGGGGAACCGACTCAGGGCCGGTTCCTCCGCTGGATCCTGTTCACGCTCGGCGCTGTCTTGCTGATGGTCGTGTCGCGCAACCTGGTGATGTTCACCGCCGCCTGGATACTGACCAGCTTCGGTCTACACCAGCTGCTGACGCATTACCCCGATCGGCCCTGGGCCATCTGGGCCGCTCGCAAAAAATTCCTGATCAGTCGGCTGGGAGATGGGTTTTTGATCGCCGCGCTGGCGCTGACTTACCACGCCTTCGGCAGCTTCGACTACCGCGATGTCTTCGCGGGTGCCCAGGTTCTGGGACAGAGTGCTCAGGGGCCGACTTGGCAGCTGTCGTTCATCGGCATCCTGTTGGTCATGGGTGCGATGACGAAGTCCGCGCAGTTCCCGTTCCACAGTTGGCTGCCGGACACGATGGAAACCCCGACGCCAGTCTCGGCGCTAATGCATGCCGGGGTCATCAATGCGGGCGGCTTTCTCGTCATCCGGCTGAGTCCGCTGGTGTCGCAATCCCACGCGGCGCTCGATTTCCTGACCCTGATCGGCGCGTTCACCGCGCTGTTGGGCAGTGTCGTGATGCTGACGCAAACCAGCATCAAGAGGTCGCTCGCGTACTCCACGATCGCCCAGATGGGATTCATGATGCTGCAATGCGGTCTGGGGGCATTCTCCGCCGCGCTGCTGCACATCGTCGCCCACTCGCTGTACAAGGCTCACGCCTTTCTCAGTTCGGGGAGCGTGTTGGAGTCGGCGGCCCGCATGCGGACTACGCCGGGCGGGGCTGTGAGCGGAATCACGGCCGTGGCCGCGTTGCCGGCGGCACTGGCGATGACACTGGCGCTGGGCAGCGGCAGCGTTTGGCTGTGGGGCATCGACCTAGCCGACAAGCCGGGCGCGATGATCCTCGGCCTGATCCTGACGATGGCCCTCACGCACCTCGTTTGGCAGGCGCTGGTGTCGGGTTCGTGGCAGCTCGCCACGCAAGGGATCGTCGCCGCCGGTTTGGTCAGCTGGCTGTACCTCGGTGGCTGGTTGGCCAGCGATTATCTGGTGGCGTCTTCCATCAATCTTCCAGCCGCCGCCCCCTCGCGGCTCGATCTGGCGGTGATCGGAATCGTGGCGCTCGGGTTCATCGGCGTCTTCGCGTTGCAGGCGGTCGCTGGCAGATGGTCACATCTGTCCATCATCCGTTCGCTGTACGTGCACGCCGCCAACGGGTTCTACCTGGACATCCCGGCGCGACGCGTGACGACTCGCGTCTGGGGTGGCACCGTCCCGACGCCATAACGCCCACAAATCTCAACTCATTCAAACTCGCTTGCCATCAGGAGTCCTCACGTGTCGCAGTTCGCCTTGACGGAAGAATCTCAAGCAATCGCCAGCCTGGACGATGCGGCGAACGCCGTGCCGGCGCCAGCCGATAATGACCTGACGCAGACGCTGGGCGAGATCGAAGCGATCATCCCGCCCCTTTGGCCGCTGAAGGATTACGTCGCGGTCAACCCGTTCCTCGGCCTTTCGGAACACCCGTTCCTGACCGCCCGCGAGATGCTGCGCGAAGTTCGAGATTGTGAGTTGCTGCCAACGCTCGGCTATTTTCGCACTCAGCTCGAAGAGGGTGAAATGGGCCGGGCGGACATCGAAGGAGCCATTCAGCAGTGCCTGCGCGAGTACCCCGAGCTGTATGACGGCTGGGACGCGGAGCAGATCACTCGTCTTCTCGATCGCGGAGAACCCGAATCCCCTAACGCCCAGCGGCGCAGCTTCACGCTTGCCGAGATCATCGATCGAGAGCAGGAAACGACTTGGTGTAGTCACATCGTCAACGACATCACGCGGCATTGCTCCGCGCACTATGACGAGGGCCAGGCGGCTTGGCCCAATCCCTGGAAGACGCTGCCGCTCTATGAGGCCTGGCGTGAGGCTTCCCAACGGAGCCCACGGATGGATTATCTGGGGATCCGAGGCTTCCGAAACCTGGTCCGCCAGTTGCCCGCCGCGCCCGTTGAGGCGATCGCGTGGCTGTTATGGGAACTGGACCTACCGCCCAGCCAGTGGCGATCCTTCCTGCTCTGTCAAATCTTTTCCGTGAGCGGCTGGGCGTCGTTCGTGAAGTACCGGGTGCGCGAGGCCCAGTTGGCGGGACAGCGAGACGAAGACTTGATCGGCCTGCTAGCCATCCGCTTGGCCTACGACGTCGCGCTGCTCCGGGCGCGGGCGAACGCCGGGTTGCAGGATTGCGAGCAGATCGTGGCGAAATCGGTTTGGGCTGATGCCATGGCGGCGAACCGATTGCAACCACCGGCGGAAGTGCTCGTCCGCTACGTGCTGCAAGTCGCCGCGGAAGCCGCGCATCGACGCCGACTGCTCGGACTGATCGCCTCGCGACGTCCCAGCGTGCGGCTCGCGAGTCGCAGGGCGGCGCAGCTGATCTTTTGCATCGACGTGCGGTCCGAGGTCATGCGTCGCCATCTGGAATCGCTGTCCGACACCATCGAAACATTCGGGTTTGCGGGCTTCTTCGGCTTGGCGCTCGAATACGCGCCGCTCGGGGAAGCCGGCGGAGTCGCTCAATGCCCAGTCTTGTTGCAGCCCGGCTTTCGCGTGCAGGAAAACCTGACGGATGGCGACGACGCCCTGCAGGCGACCGCGATTCGTACTCGGCGGGAACGGCGGATCGGGCGAAAGGTCTGGAAGTCCTTCCAAACCTCGGCGGTGTCTTGTTTCTCGTTCGTCGAGTCGCTCGGGCTGTGGTACTTCGGCAAGCTGTTGACCGACTCGCTGCTGTTGACCCGGCCGGTGGCGAGCGCCGGGCGAGATGGCTTGCCGCGAGACGGTTCCGCGAAGCTCAGCCCGGATCTGCACCTGCAGGGAACGCATCAGCTCGCCATCACGCGAAAGATCGATCTGGCGGAAGGGATGTTGCGGAACCTTGGCCTGACGGAAGGTTTCGCGCGGATCGTCACAATCTGCGGACATGCGGCGGAAGTAGTGAATAATCCGCTCAAGGCGGGCTTGGACTGCGGCGCCTGTGGCGGGCACTCGGGAGAACCGAATGCCCGCGTCGCCGCCGCGCTGCTGAACGATCGGCAGGTTCGCGCCGGCCTGGAGGCTCGAGGGATCCAGATCCCCGACGATACCTGGTTCCTTCCCGCGGTCCACAACACGACGACCGACGAGGTCCGGGTGCTCGACATGGCCGAGCTGCCCGAGTCCCATGCCGGTGAGTTCGCTCAGTTGCAGGAATGGCTTGAGGAGGCAGGACGACTTAGCAGAACCGAGCGAAGCCAGCGACTGAATGGTTCGACCGCCGAGAACATTTTCAGGCGCAGCCGGGATTGGTCCGAGGTCCGGCCCGAATGGGGGCTGGCCGGAAACGCTGCCTTGATCGTCGCGCCGCGGTCGCGCACCGCGGGTCTCGATCTCGGCGGCCGCGCGTTCATGCATAGCTACGACCACCACCAGGACCCGGAGCTGAAAGTATTGGAATTGATCATGACCGCGCCGATGATCGTGGCCAACTGGATCAACCTGCAGTATTACGCTTCGGCGGTGGATAATCGGTCCTTTGGCAGCGGGAACAAAGTGATTCACAACGTCGTCGGCCAATTCGGTGTGCTGCTGGGCAACGGCGGTGACCTGATGACCGGCTTGCCGTGGCAGTCCGTTCACGATGGCGAGCGGTTCCAACACGAGCCGCTGCGGCTACTGGTGGTGATCGAAGCGGCGCGCGATGCCGTTGAGCGGATCATCGACAAGCATGCGTTGGTCAGCGATCTGATCCGCAACGGCTGGCTGTCGCTGGCGGTACTGGAAGGCGAACACTGCTACCGCCGGAATCCCGCGGGCGGCTGGGCAGCCGAGTCGTTCGCCGTACCCCATGGCATCCGAGGGAGTGTCCGCGGCAAAGGCGAAGCGGCCGTTTCCAGATGAAAGAATGCGGGTGCAACCGCGAGTAACGTCAACTGGCCACCGGATGGCACCAACCGATTCTTCATCTCCTGGGGGAAGGGAGTCCCCCAGGACCCTCATCACTCGATCGGGCAGGTTTTACTCCTGCCAATATCGCAAATCGCTGATCGAATCGGGACAGCGCACTCGGCCATGGCATCCAATCAGCTTTCCGGGTGTGAGCTCATTGACCATCCATGCTTCCCGATACAGTTCCGCAGGCTCATGTGGGGGAACCAAGCCGTGAGCCAGCGCGGGGGTGAACCCGAACCTCCCGTAATAAGCCGGGTCGCCGAGCACAAAGACCATGCCCACCCCCTGGTGCGGGGCTGCCGCAACCTGGCGGGATCAGTAACCCAGCGCGGCGCCGTCCTTTCGGGCTTCCGATGCGCCTTGCAGAACGCCTCGCTCCCAGTCGATCAGGATGCCTTGGTAGCCGCCGAAACTGCCACCGCGGTCGATGGCATGTCCCTTGTCCTGCAACGCCTTGACCGACGCGGCGGGGATCCCCGATTCCACGAACACGACACCACCGCCGGGTGCTTCGGGCTCTCCGGTGGGTTTAGCGCTCCCGTCATGTCGAATCCGCGCGGCATCGCCGGCCATCTGGATATTCATGCCGAAGTCGATCCAGTTGGTCAGCACCTGAACATGTCCTTGCGGTTGCATGTCGCCGCCCATCACACCGAACACGAATTGCGGTTTCCCCTGCTTGGTTACCATTGCCGGGATGATCGTATGAAACGGCCGCTTGCCGGGCGCCAGGCCGTTGAGGTGGTTCTCATCCAACGCGAATAAAGCGCCACGATTCTGCAACGCAAACCCCAGGTCGCCGGCCATCAACTGGCTGCCGAATCCGAAGTAATTGCTTTGGATCAACGAACAGCAGTTGCGGTCCTTATCCACGACACACAGGTAGATCGTATCGCCATGAACCAGCTTGGGATCGCCGGCCGGAATGTCGGTCAGCGCCTGTTCGGGGTTGAACAGCTTCGCTCGTTGCGCGGCGTACGCCTTGGAGATCAAGCTTTGCAGCGGAACATCCGCCATCCGCATGTCGGCATAGAACTTCGCGCGATCCGCGAAGGCCAGCTTCTTGGCTTCGACAAACAGATGGGTCCAAGCGGGCGATCCCCAACCCAACGAGCGCACGTCATGGGGCTCGATGAGGTTGAGCATTTGCAGCGCCGCGATCCCTTGGCCGTTCGGCGGCAGCTCCCAAATGTCATAGCCGCGATAGTTGGTCGAGACGGGGTCGATCCATTCGTTGGTATGAGCCTTCAAATCCGCGAGCCGCAGCAAGCCACCGTCGAGCGTTTGGCTGTAGCGGTCGATTTCCCTCGCCACTTCGCCCTGATAAAAGACGCTCGCGCCCAGTTCCGCGATCTTGCGGTAGGTCGCCGCGAGT
>DITY01000242.1:0-1177 GCA_002422955.1 Planctomycetaceae bacterium UBA6172 | reverse complement strand
GCCAAGCGGATTGCCGGTTCGAACAACTTCGCCCACGGCAGCTTGCCGTATCTGGCATGCAGATCGTGCCAGCCCGCCACGCAACCGGGAACCGACCAGGAGAGCGGGCCCGAGGTCGGGATCTCGGTCAGTCCGCGACGCTTGAACTCGTCGAGCGTCGCTGTTTGCGGCGAGCGTCCGCTGGCGTTCAGGCCCGAGAGTTTTCCATCGGCCGCCGACCAGCAGATGGAAAACAGGTCTCCACCGATTCCACAGCTCATCGGTTCCACCACGCCGAGCACCGCGTTGGCGGCAATGGCCGCATCGACGGCGCTNNGTCCGCGGTCACCGTGGAGACGGACAAACAGCTCAACGCGAGACTCCCCATGAGGAGTATTCCCAATCGCATGATCGAACTCCGGTCGGATATCGTGACAGCCTGAAGTACAGGTTCGCATCCTGCCGTCGCCGGCACGGAGCGGACCGTTGATGATACACGTCGCGCGACAGCGGGGTGCAACCGGCGACTCCTTGGCGATCGTGATGGGAGGGCATGTCCGCGTGGGGCTTGAGGACGCCATTGATCAGGATTGGAGCACCAAGCGTTTGGCGACGAACGCGGGACAGATCGAACGGGTGGTGCGATTGGCCGAAGCGGCCGGAAGGAAGGTCGCCACGGCGGAAGAGGCGAGAAGGCTAATCGGGCTGGCCCCGAAACAAGTCAGGCTTTGCCGAGTGGCATGATCTGCGTGGCAACCGAGGAATGCTCACCCCCAGCGGATTGAGAGGACATGGAAATCGAATGCCGTTGCCGTTCGCGGAGGCGACGCGATGCTGGCCACCAGCAAACATGTGTGTGAAGCGTTGCAGGCTTTGGGGGCCAACGGAGCGAACCTGAGACGCCGCGTGGCGCAGGCTTGCGTCAGGAAGAGCGAGGAAGCCAAGCGACTGAGGGCGCTCGAAGACGAGAACGACCGGCTGATACGCTTCGAACCTTGGATCTGCAAGAAACACGGCCATGGTCCCGGAGTTTGGTCCACTTCAGCCCCGAACCGTGATCTTCGTCTTGGTCTGGCGATCAGTAGCCCAGCGCGGCGCCGTCCTTTCTCGCCTCGGATGCGCCCTGCAAAACGCCTCGCTCCCAGTCGATCAGAATCCCCTGGTAGCCGCCGAAGCTGCCGCCGCGGTCGACGATGTG
>DITY01000011.1:533-3304 GCA_002422955.1 Planctomycetaceae bacterium UBA6172 | reverse complement strand
GCTAACCGGGCAAATCATGGTCGGTTGCGGGAACAGGCAGGAAATGAGACCATCACCGGTCGAATTGCGAAGAAGCGTGGGATCGCGGGGCCGGGCGGGGCAAGTCCACGACGGGTCACAGGCGAACGTCCTCGATCGACGTCGTGCGCTCACCGCCAATCACGCCGTCAGCTAGTACCTAGGCCGTGCGGTCGCGGCTGGAAGTTTTAGCCATCGCGGTACATCCGCCGCGTGAACCGTTGGACCGGAGTGGGAAATGAGGCTGTTCGAAGGGACTCCGTGGGACCGGCCGCCGCGTTGCGAGCGGTGTGGCGAACTGGAAGCCGACTGCACCTGCCCGCCACCTGCCAAGGTCCTGACCCCGCCCGAAAAGCAGACGGCTGTATTGGCCAGCGAAAACCGCAAGAAGGGTAAGGTCGTGACCGTCGTCCGAGGTTTGGCCGCGGACGAGAATGATCTGCCCCGCTTGCTGGATCGGCTGAAGGCGGCCTGCGGAGCGGGCGGGACGATCAAAGACGAAACACTGGAAGTCCAAGGCAATCACCGAGAACGCGTCCGAACCTTGCTGGTCGAGATCGGTTACCGCGTGCGGGAATGAAACACCCACCCGCCGCGTTCCATTACGTCTGTCCCGACCAGCGGAACGATGACCGCCGTTCATCGATCAACAGCGTCGAGTTGGGCATTTCTAACGTCCGACAGGAAAGACAACCTGGGATAAATGCTCACGCTCGGACAGAAAGCCATTCTCAGGGAGACGGCTGCGCCGTAGCTTGCTCGGGATGTGCGAGCAGGATCGCCAAGGTCGCCCAGGCGGTGGCTGAGGTCGAGATGAACTGATCCTTACCGTGAGGGAAGCCGGTTTCGTAGTAGGTCTGAAATGGCCGACTCCGACTGGCGACGTGCCATGAGCCGTCGTCATGCTGGGACTGAAGCAAGTAGTCCAGGCCTCGGAGATAGGCCGGGGCATCAACCGCCAAATGTCCCGTTCGTTGCAGGGCGAACAGAGCGGTGCCGGTCGCGTACGCGTCGCTGGCCAGCGTGTCGAGTTGCGACCACCCGCCATCCTCCCGCTGCGAAGCGAGCAGCTCTCGCGCGGCGCTGGCAATCGCCGACTCAGGGGCTTCGACCAAATGCAATGACAACAAACGAAACACCCGGTCTTCGGTATCCGCCGCGGCGGTGGCGCCGAGCCAATCGCGGGCGCGGCGGAGGTATTCGCCAACTGGGTGCCGCGATTCCGACGGGACCGATCCCGGAGCGACATCGTCGTTGCCCGCGGCGCTCGGATCCGCGGTCGCGGCTTCCTCCGCGGCGTCGGGTTGTTCACTGGGTGCGGCTTGCTCACTGGGCGAGGTTTTTCCACTGGGCGAGGTTTTTTCACTGGGNNGAGGTTTTTTCACTGGGCGAGGTTTGCTCCGCGGGCAAGCCCTCCTCTGGCGGCGCGGCTGGCTCGCTAGCAACCGCTGGCACTGCCGCCGCAAAATGCTCCGCGGTCGCGAAATCGCGGATTCCCTTCAAAGCGATATAGGTGGTTGCGAAATGACTGGCCTCCGAAGGCGGACGATCGCTCGACCGCTGCCAATTTCCCGCAGCGCGCTGTTGTCCGAGCAACCAGGCGACCACCGGACCGGTCGTTTCCTGGTCGTCAAAGTCACCCGACTCAAGCGTCCACAGGGCGTACCCCGCGGTATCGGCTTTCCCTCCTTGGCCACGGCCCTGCAGGTAGTCCTGGCGACCGCGATTCAAATGTTCGGCCGTGTGGCGAACTTGCCTGGCTAGGTTCGCTTCGTCGATGTGAAAGCCACGCCGCCGCGCCTCGACGATGGCCAACACCGGGTGCGCTTGGCTGTGGCAAGTGAAGCAAGTTCGCTGCTCCGCCGATCCGGCCGAAGCTGTCTCGAGCAGCGTCAGCGCCCGTTCGGCCGCCTCGGTCAGCTCGCCGGCCTCCACGCTTTGGGCCAACGGTTCGCCGACCGCGACTGGCGGTTCGCCGCCCCAGCTGATGCCGGCGCCGAGAAACACCGCGATCGCGACGCGAATCAGGTGCCTCAGTGATCGCGTGATGCATGACGCGACCGATTGAGTCGACTTGGCAACGCGTTCGAGAACGACGGATGGATCGTGCGACATGCTCTCGGGACCTGGCAAGGTTTATTCGGCTGGTTGCCAGCAAGTCGCTGTGGCGAGGTGCCCGATCGACAGCGACTTGCGAAGCAACGGAAACGCCCCTCCGCGTGCTCGAGCACTCCGAGCGAAAAACCGGGGACGGCGGCATTCGCGAGCCTGCAGATTATCGCTTCCCCTGGGAAATTGCTCGCACATTCTTGACGCTTCTCAGTCATCCCTGTCGTCTGCCGCCCGTTCTCCTCGGCAACCTCGCGATGACTTCCGCATAGTCAAAACCGATCGCCGATCGATCAGCATGCCCGACGAGCGTCAGCACGGCAGTGCCGTAGCTTGCACTTGGCCGTCGCGCGACGTGTATCATCATCAGACCGCCCCGTCCTGGTGATGGCGGAGCACGAATCTGCGCCTGCTGCAGCCACGGTTCTCGACCGCGGTCCGCTCGTGCGAATTGGAATGCACATGAAGGGGGAACGCGCGTTGAGTTGCTTGTCCGTTTCCGAGTTGTCCGCGGAGGCCCCGCGGATTGGCGGCTATGATCGGCCCGGCGAACCGAACCAATCTCGCAGCGTGACGTACGCCGTCCATGGGATGGCAGCCACTAGCGACCTGCGTTCGACCCAGGCCGCCATCGATATTCTGAA
>DITY01000011.1:0-449 GCA_002422955.1 Planctomycetaceae bacterium UBA6172 | reverse complement strand
TTCAAACGCCGGGGACTGACCAAGATCCCGACCTTTGGCCCGCTCTCCTGGTCGGTTCCCGGCTGCGTGGCAGGCTGGCACGATCTGCACGCCAAATACGGCAAGCTACCGTGGGCGAAGCTGTTCGAACCGGCAATCCGCTTGGCGGAGGAAGGCTTTCCCGTCGCGCCCGTGATCGCCAGCTATTGGAAGGACTCGGAAGCCAAGTTACGGGAAACCCGCGAGGCCCGCGACACCTTCCTGATCAACAATGCCGCCCCGCGCGAAGGTGACCTGTTTCGCAACCCGCGTCTCGCCACGACCTACCGCAAGATCGCGGAGCAGGGCGCGAGCGTCTTTTATCAAGGCGAGCTGGCGCAAGAGATCGACCGCTACAGCCAAACGCTCGACGGTGGCTTGCTGCGACTCGCGGATTTGAAGGCTCATACGAACGAATGGGTCGACCCCGT
>DITY01000328.1:2459-8247 GCA_002422955.1 Planctomycetaceae bacterium UBA6172 | reverse complement strand
GCTTCGGGCTGGGCGGCTTCGGGCGGTGCCGCCGGTGCTGGTTCCGGTTCGGCCACCCAGGGAAGCTCGGACTCGTGCGGCTGGGCGAGGTACTGCGCGATCAGCTCGTTCTCGATCTTGGCGATCGCGGCGGCAATTTCCTGGCGTCGCCGCGCGACGTCGGCGTCTTCGATCTCCAACTCCACCTCGTCCGCTTCGTTCAGGAACGCATAGAGCGAGTAGTAGTCGTTGTGCGTGATCGGATCGTACTTGTGGGTATGGCACTGGGCGCAGCCGATCGTCAGCCCCATCCAGACCGTGCCTGTGGTGGCGACCCGATCGTTCATGGCATGAAAGCGGAACTCCTGCGGGTCGATCCCACCTTCCTCGTTCAGCATCGTGTTGCGGTGGAAGCCGGTCGCGATCCGATCGGCCGGGGTGGCGTTCTCGAACGTGTCGCCGGCCAACTGTCGGATCGAGAACTGGTCGTAGGGCAGGTCTTGATTGATCGCGTCGAGCACCCAATCGCGGTAGGGCCAAATCGTCCGCGGGCGATCCTTTTCATAACCGTTGGTGTCGGCATAGCGGGCCAGATCGAGCCAAGGGCGTGCCCACCGCTCGGCGTAGTCCGGCGAGGCGAGCAGGGTGTCGACGAGGCGTTCGTAGGCGACCGGCGAAGAGTCTTGGACGAACGCGTCGGTCTGTTCGGGCGTCGGAGGAATGCCGATCAAATCGAGATACACGCGTCGCACCAAAGCGTATCGGTCGGCCTGCGGCGCGGGCCGCAAACCGGCCTCGGTCAGCGACCGGTTGATGAACGCATCGATCGGCGATTGAGGCCCGACCGCCGCGGACTCGGCGGGGTCGGCCGCAACGGGCAGCGGCACCGGGGCTCGCTTGGGAGGAATGAAGGCCCAGTGATCCTCGTACTTCGCCCCCTGTTCGATCCAGCGGGCCAAGATTGCGATCTGTTCCGGCGACAGCGGCGCCTGAGGCCCCGGGGGCGGCATCCGCAGATCGTCGTCCGTCGAGTTGATGCGGTGCCACGCTTCGCTAGCCTCGAGTTCGCCGGGGCGGATCGCCGGCGCACCCCCTCGGTCGGCGATGGCATCTTCGAAGCGATCCAGCCGCAAGTCGGCTTCCCGCGCGGCTTCATCCGGACCGTGGCAAGTAAAACACTTCGCGGCCAAAATCGGACGCACCTGGCGCTGGAAGTCGACTTGCTGGGCCAGCACTTCTCCGCCAGGCAACAGCCCAATCAGGCCGCCGAACACGAGAAACCGCCAACATTCGAGCAACACCCGGTCACGAGCACGCGACAGCGTTAAGGAACGAACCGTTTGAGAATCAGAAGATCGCAAGGTAACGACAGAATTCTGGAAGGGGGCGGAGTCCGCCACGGCAGGTCCGTGAAGCGAACCGAATCACCCCTTCAGTTTCCTCCGAGCGAGCCGACCACGCAAGTTGTCCCCCCGACTCGCCACCACTTGTCTCACCGATTCTCCCGTGCCCACCATCGCGCCCATTCAACGCCGGCTGCTGTGGGGCTCACCAGGTGCTCGCCCACTCGCGCCCCGTGGAGGAGTGGATCGCAATTCCGGAATCGCTGCGGGGGATTGGGTAATGGTTCCCGACGCTGGCAATGGCCTTCAAGAAATGGCCCTTAAGAAATTGCGGAGGCCCAACGAGCCGGGAAAGTTCAGTCCCGACCCGTCGAGCCGATCCGCGGATTTCAACGAAGCGGCCGATGCCCCTAGCGCAACTTTGACTTCAGATCGATCGTGATCCCCGAAGGATCGGGCGCCGGAAACGTCAAGTACGCTGGCGACTGGTCGGGGTCGGCATAAATCGGCAACAACTGGTTGACAATGCCCGCATCCGCGGCCGACGCGTCGGGCGGAATCGGGGATCCATCGGGCATCGCGTACTTCTGCATGAGGACGCGGTAATTTCCGGCAGGTACACCGGGGACATCGACATCCGACTGAAACGCGAACGCTCCGTCTGGCCCCGAAACGGCGTAACCTCCGCGTCCCTTGACGCCTTCTTGGGGGACCAGCGTCAGAGACACGCCGGCGATCGGTTTACCATCCAGCTTGACCATCCCAGTTGCCGGCACCAGATCCTCGCCGCCATTCTCGCCACCGCAACCGACCAACATGGCCGACGCGATAGTCATCACGAAACACCAACTCTTAAACAAACTCACAACCAAACCTCAAGGGAGACGTACGGAGATAATCATGCACAAACAAGCCGCCTAGCCAGAGCACACGCGTGCCCTAGCTTCCTGAACCATGCCGTGACTTCCTGACGAAGCCCTGACTGGCGATCAATACTCGGCGAGCACCTGACCGTCGGAAACATACGACAGCCGTTGCAGCGTCACCAATTCGATCGATTGAGCGATGAAGCGAACGGAGCCGTCACCCAAGGTGAACTGAGCACCACCGGGGTGCACGCTTCCGGCGGTCGACCAAGCGCTCAAACGCATCGGGCTGCGGGGCCGGTTGAAGGGAACGGCATCCCAGGCGCAGCAGCGGAGGTCGTTGATGCCCAGCCCGTACGCGGGATCCACCCCGTGACCGACCCACTTCGAATAACCCCAGGTTTGCGGCACGCCGTCATGCACGCCACGTAGCGTTTCGCATACCGCGATCGCGTTGCTGGTGCCATCGACGATGTCACGGAAGCTCGACGAGTCATTCAGGCCGAACATGCGCCGAGTCATGATGTCCTCGGACGTGTAGGTGTTCGAACTGCTCGACGTCCGACGGACGGCGAAGTCATAGTTCGTGTACGCGCCCTGAAGCGTCGTGGTGGTAGGCGAAATTGAATAATTCACACTATTCGTCGTCGCGTAATTCGTCGGATTGGGGTCCGATGGGCAGAGGAACGTCGACACGACCGTGCTGACCACGACGTCATTCGGATTGCCTGGCGCTCCGGGTAACGGCCCCGAGATCGAGCCCGCGGTGGCGCTGCGAACGTAAGACCCCGTCGCCATGCTGAGGTTCGCCATGTCGTAAAGCGGCTGCTGCTCCAAAAACGGCAGCAACAAAATCCAACCGCGATGATTCCGGATTCGGGTCGCACCCGGAATCGCAGTCCCAGCCTCGATCGAGCCGCTGAAGCCGACCGAATAAGGGAACTTATTGTGGGCGCCATGATAATTATGGAGCGCCAGCCCAACCTGCTTCATGTTATTGGAACAGGACATCCGCCGTGCCGCTTCCCGTGCCGCTTGGACCGCGGGAAGCAACAAACCGACCATCACGCCGATGATCGCAATCACGACCAACAACTCCACCAGCGTAAACGCTTTCTTCGCTCGAACTGACCGCATTTGTGAACAACCCATAAGGAATGAAAATGAAGTGGGGTTGCGAACTGAACTCACAGACCCCCTGCTGGTAACCTGGTCCGCAAATCACGGGCCAAGCATCCGTGTTCACGCCACAGTTCGGTCAGCCGGCCCCGACCGGCCCGCATCCACGCATTCGATAGGGGAAGTTGGATTTCCATTAATGAGTGAATCGCGGCCGCCCAGTTCACCGTAATCCAGAGCAGCGCGACCAGCGGAAAGCAGAGAAAATAGGCATCAAACTCGATCTCCGTAGCCATTTCATTCCCGTCCGCCCGCAATTTGCGCTCCAAGCAGCCGGCAGCTGCATTTTTATTAGGCAACCGAAGCGACCCAACGGGGGGCTGTGTGCAGCAACCCGAATGGCGGATCGGGTGGCTTCCGGAAGCGAGCGTTGTTGGTCTCCGCTCGGCTAATTTGGCCGTTCAGGCTTGCACCCGACCCATCATGCTCCGGCTTGCAGCGGGAGGGCTCGTGGTCGTGCTCGCAGCGGGCAGCTTCGGCGCTCGGCAACTCGGATCGCGACCCATTGGCCCGTTGGGGGATGAGATTCTCTGCCGCCGCGGAATCACCGACGCGGTAAGATGCGACGATCGATCGCGAGCACCATTTCGCGGAGCACGATCACGACAAGCGAGCGGGGTAGGAACCGCCCTGCGTGCCGGAGAAGGGGGCACGGGAGAACCGGCTTTGGAAAGCATGAGCGGGAATATTCGAAAACGGTCGATCGCGATCCATGGCTGCTTGGGCCTAGCAAGCCTGATCACGTTTGCCTGCCTAGCTCGGGGAACGCAGCGTTTGGATCAGGACGGTTTGACAAGAGAAACGCTGAAGAGTGGGAATCGGGAGCGTGAGTTCCTTATCTGCCAACCGGCGTCGTTGCCCGATGGTGAAGAAGTCCCGGTTGTCTTCGTTTATCACGGGGGAACCGGTACCGCCAAAGGCACGATGAACCTGACGCGATTCAATGCTTTGGCGCTAAGCGAGCGATTCATCGCCGTTTACCCGCAAGGGATCGGCAACGGTTGGAACGACGGACGGAAGACCACCGTTTCCGAATCGCATCGCGATGGCGTGGACGATTTGGCTTTCTTTGATGCGATGCTCAAATGGCTGCGTGACCATCGTCCCATCGATCGTCGCCGGATCTTCGTGACGGGGATCTCCAACGGCGGAATCTTCGCCCACTACTTGGCTGCCCAACGGTCCGGACAGATTGCGGCGATCGCACCGGTGGTCGGTGGGATCGCGCGACCCTTCGACAAAGTCTTCCAGCCGGCTGAACCGGTTTCCGTTTTGATCGTCCAGGGAACGGATGACCCGTTGGTTTTGTACGAAGGTGGCGCGATCGGGGGTTGGGACGGGAAAGATCGAGGCGCCATCATCTCTACCGATGCCGCCTGTCGTTTGTGGGTCACCGCCAACGGGTGTTTTGAACAGTCTTCGGTTGCACCGCTGCCGGATCGTGACCCGAACGACGGTTGCCGCGTCGAGGCGACGAAATGGTCTCAAGGGCAGGCCAACAGCGAAGTTTGGCTTTATCGTGTCCAGGGAGGCGGTCATACCTGGCCGGGCGGCATTCAATACGCGCCCAAGCGTCTGATCGGACGCGTTACCCACGATATCGATAGCGATGAGATCTGGCGTTTTTTTGAGAGTCACCCCAAGCCGAAGTAGATGGGGGCAATCAGATGGGTCAGAGGCAATCATAACCGTTCACGGGCCGGTATAAGAATTCAGGCGGCGACGATTTCGGATGGCGCCTTCGCTGGCAGCAGCGGTGGAGCAGGCCGGCCAACGTATTTCGCCTCCATCGCCCCGATCAAACACCAGCGGATGATTGATCAGCGGATGGTTCCGCCCATTTTTCGCGTGATCCGCCCCTCGCGTTGGCTCCCCTCGCCCCCAAAGTTGTTTGGGGGCGAGGGGAGCCAGTGTTGGTGGAGCATGCAAAACATNNAAACATGGGGGGCACAATTCGTCAAATCGTCTCAACCCCAACGGGGTGGTTCCATATCAGCCCGGGGTGCAGCGCAGCGGAACCCCGGGAACGCTAGCGATTTCGCCTCATTCCGTGATCAGGCCTTCGATGCGGACGGCCTTGTTGCCTCGCATGGCGCCGGCGTGGACGGTGAACTTGGGGACCCCTTGCAGCGACAACTCGAGCGGTGCCGTTACGTCCTGCTCGGTCGTGATCAGGTCGCCGACCTCCAGGTCGAACAGGTCTCGAGTACGGATTTTCGATCTGGCCAAGGTGACGACCACGTCGACTAACGCCTGCTCGCGCTCGGCCGTCGGCCGCGAGGCCGGTGGGTCGATCTCGTCGTCCGGCCGATCGGCGTCCCGAGGCTCGGTCAGGCGGGCCATCCACGGCTGCAGCGGCGTCAGCGGGATCACCAGCCGCACCCGGCCGCTGCGGTTGCCGAAGACGACCTCCCAAGGGAG
>DITY01000328.1:1030-2400 GCA_002422955.1 Planctomycetaceae bacterium UBA6172 | reverse complement strand
GACAACGCGGCCGATCAACTTGGTCTCGATCTCGGTCAACGGACGCGGGACGGTCGGTAACGAATCGGCATCGCCCCCCAGCATCCGATCGATCATCGCGTCGGCCAACGGCCGCTCGATCTCGATCAGCCACTGACCCGCCAGCGGGTGAGCGGTCAACATGTGAAAGCAACCAGGCAGCGTCAGCCCAGCGACCCATTCGCGGTATCGGATACCCTGCGGCGGGTGCGGTTCCAACGTCACCGGAATCCGCAGGCGGGGCGCTAGCGTCTCGGCCCATTGCCGCGCGAGCGGCGCGTGCAGACGGCCGAAGGCTTCGGCCAACGCCGGGTCGAGTTCCGCCGGGGGCTTGTTGGTCGGCTTGTCGGCGGGCGGGACCGCGGGCCGGTCGGTCGTCGCGTCACCCTCAGGGCGCGGTTCGCGGGCTGCTCCAGCCGCGGTGCGCAGCGTCTGCGTTTCGCGCATCGCGCGGACCAAGCCATCCACTTGGCTTTGCAACGTCACGTCTTCGGGCATTCCTTCGCCTCCCTAACTCAAGATTCAACCGGTCACGAGCGGATATGCCCGTCGCCCCGGACGATGTACTTGTAACTGGTCAATTCCCGCAGCCCACAGGGGCCACGGGCATGAAACTTGTCGGTCGAGATCCCGATCTCGGCCCCCAAGCCGAACACGCCGCCGTCGTTGAAGCGGGTACTGGCGTTGACCATCACGGCGCTGCTGTCGACCCGCTGAGTGAACTCCTCGGCCGCCTGGAGGCTTTGGGTGATGATCGCGTCGGTGTGGTGCGAGCCATACCGGTTGATGTGATCGCAGGCCGCCCGCAGCGAATCGACGACCGCGACCGACAGGATCGGGCCGAGAAACTCGGTCGCGAAATCGGCTTCGGTGGCCGGCACCCCGGAGGGGATCGACACGGCGGCCCGCTCGTCGACCCGCAGTTCGATGCCGTGTTCTTGTTGCAGCGTTTGCGCCACCAACGGCAAGAACTCGGCCGCGATGTCGCGATGGACCAACAGCGACTCGCAGGCGTTGCAGACCCCCATCCGCTGGCACTTGGCGTTGACCAGGACCTTGATGGCCATTTGCATGTCGGCGGTGTCATCGACGTAGACGTGGCAATTGCCGTCGTAGTGCTTGATCACCGGCATCGTCGCCTCGGCCACGACGCGACGGATCAGCGACTCGCCGCCGCGGGGGATCGTGACGTCGATCGCGTCGTGCATTTTCAGAAAATGACCGACGGCCTCGCGGTCGGTCGTCGGCACCAGTTGCACGGCGGCGTCGGGAAGTCCGCAGGCCTTGCCGGTCTCGGTCATCAGGTCGATCAATTTGCGGCTGCTGTGCATCGCTTCCTTGCCGCCGCGCAA
>DITY01000328.1:0-957 GCA_002422955.1 Planctomycetaceae bacterium UBA6172 | reverse complement strand
GGCGTCGAGCCTCAGGCGGTCGATCGCGGCGGCATCCAAGCCATAGCCGGGGGCTGCAGCCAGGTCCAACGCGTTGGCGGCGATGATTTCATCCGTCGCCGCGACGAGGCGATCGGCCGATTCCAGCAACCAACGATTCTTGACGGCCGTATCGAGGACCGCCAAATCGCTCGAGGCCGCCTTGGCACGTTGCCCGATGGCTCGACAACTGTCAGCCAAACTGTTCTCGATCGTCGCGCTCATCCGGTTCCGTCAATCTGTACTCAAGTTTCGTCGCGGTGGGATGCCGCAACATCGCCCCATCTCCCGCAATTTCGCGAATCGCAGAGTTTCGTCGCTGCGGCCCCAGGGGTCAATGTCGAAAAACCGCCGACGCAGCGTTCGCTGTTCCCTTATCGTGACGCTCCACTAGCTCTTCGTCGGGCGGAGCTCGTTGAGTTGGCTGTTCATTTCGCGGGTGGCCTCGCGGGCGGCGTCCTGCCAGCGGCTGGGGCCGTAGCTGCCGGAAAACTCGGGGCGGCGATAGGCGAACAGGATGTTCCGCGAATTGTTGACGATCGCCCCCGTTCCTTGGGCATCGAAACCGACGGCAACGTCCTGAGCGGCTCCCCCTTGGGCCCCGAATCCGGGGATTAGGATCAAGGCGTTGGGCATCGCGGCCCGCAATTCGGCCAATTGTTCGGGGTAGGTCGCGCCAACGACGGCGCCGACGGGGCCGTAGCCCGATTGGCCGACCAGCGGCTCATTCGTGGCTGTAATCCAGCGGGCGACGGTGCGGAAAATCGGCTCGCCGTCACAGACGCGGTCCTGGAGGAAGCCGCCGCCGGGGTTGGAGGTTTTAACAAGGACGAATATCCCAGCCGCGGACCGCTGGCAGGCGTCGACGAATGGCTCCAGGCTGTCGTCACCCAAATAGGGGCTGACGGTCAGGCAGTCCGATTGCCAGGGGGTTGATCG
>DITY01000177.1 GCA_002422955.1 Planctomycetaceae bacterium UBA6172 | reverse complement strand
GACCAGCGCCGACTTGTGGTACCAGCGATCGAGCGTGTTGCCGGCATTGCCCGTGTAGCCTTCGTAATCTTGCCGCGTCGGCTTCCATTCATCGACCGGAATGGACGAGATGAGCGACGAGCTGTCGCAGGACAAGGGGCCCATGGCGACGCGTTTTCCGCGGCCGTCCTTCCAGCCGTCAACGATGATCTCGTCTTCATAGACTTCGCCGATATCGAGGCTGTTCAAGTCCACCTCTCCGTCGTCCGAGTAACGAACCCGCGAGCGATAGTCGTAGTAGCCATCTTCCGCGGAGTTGCAGAGGTGGCGGGAAACCTGGCCCAAATGCAGGCGGCATTCGCAACTCTCCGCGATGGCTAGTAGCTGATCGAAGACCTCGCGGTCGGGGCCTTTGAGCAGGCTCGGTTCCAGCCCACCCTGGGTGTATTGGTGCTCGAGCGCGAACACCAAGGGCTTCTCGGGGCGTTCGCGAGTCCATTCCCAGACCGCTCGCGTCAACGCGGGATCGGCCGGGCCGTGGGCGGGAGTTTTCTTCCGAGTCGAGGATTTTTGCAGCACCAAGTTGAACGCCAAGCAGACTCGCGTCCCGGAACGCAGCTTTTTCACTTCGTGTTGGCAATCGGCGAAGAACGCGACGTATTCGATCCCCTGCTGACTGCTCGCCATCGGGAACGAAATCGTTCGGCGTACGCCGTCTTGCTGGAGGATCAGTTCGCCTCCCGAAAAACGGCATGGCAAAACGACGATCAGGGTGGCGACCATGCCGGGACACTTTTCGCTGTCCCGGTGCGGCAGAAAGAATCCGCCGCTCCCGTAAACCAAAAGCTTGTACAGCTCGCAGCTCAGCCGGTCCCTCTCGAGACCGAGTTGCTTGGCAACGTGATCGACGGCGCCGTCCAAGGCGGTGCGAAACGTCTCGGTTAACTCGATCGACTCGGCCGGGACTTCCAGGGTGTCACGAACCTTCTTGTCGACGAGCGTTTCGGTCCCTTTGCCATAGGGGGCAGGGGTGGCCAGATTCCTCAGCTTCCGAATCGTCGCATTCGGGATCGGAAGCTCGAGCGGCCCGATGCCGGCGATGGTCAAGGGAGACTCGAGGGATCGGATGGTTCCCGTGGCATGGAAACGCCCCTCCGTTTTGTTTGCCGAGATGGCGGAGGCTAACTTTTTGGTGATCGATGAAGTGGTCATGACGGCAGGATGCTCGTGATGAATAGGTTCGCATCGGACCAACTCGTGACAGCTGGCAACTCGCATCGGTGGATCGAGGTCGACTCGGGAAAATCGCTGACCAAGGCTCGGAACGGGTGAACTCCAGCGGGGTGCCCGCGTCGTTCGGGGGTCCGGTGAGACCCGAGACTGCCAGCCTCGGAACGGTGATTGTTGCAGCACGCCCGGGTCAGCGACAATGCCCGCGCCACGATCGCCGGCGGAGCGGTCGCGCGGAGCTGCCTCGATCATTCGACCGGCGTGGCTCTGCTATCATGCCGCCCAAGAAATGCGGCCCGCCGACCCCTGCTTCGATGGCGACCAGCACCTCCCCTTTTTGATTCCCGCGGAGCGACCTCCCAGTGCTTCTGTCATTGCCGAATCGATCGAGCACGCTTGCACCACACCTTCATCGCGACAGTCGCCGGTGGTTGTGCGACCGAGGGACAGGGTCGTGGCTGATCNNTGGTAGCCGTCCTGGTAGCGATCGCCGCGACGTCGGCAGAATCGCTGCGAGCCGCGTCGCCCGTGGTGACGAGCCCGGGACCGCCCAAGGGGCTGATGGTGGAACTGCTGACCCGCCCCGCCGACACCGTGATCCGACAAGCGACTCCGGGGTTTTCTTGGATCGTCGATGATTCACGGCGCGGTGCCAAACAACTCGCCTGGCGAATCGTGGTTGAGCTGGCAGGCGATCTCGAGCCGCGGTGGGATTCCGGCCAGATGACTTCGTCGGAGTCGATCGACGTGCGGTATGCGGGACCGCCGTTGTCAGCGGGCAACTCGTATCGTTGGAAGGTGATGACATGGGACGCGGGAGGAATCGCCAGCCCCTGGTCGGAATATCAGACCTTCCGTACCGCGGACGTCATCAGTGCAGCCCATTCGCTAGCCCCTGCCGACCGGGCCAATAACGACTTTGCCAATCGCCATGCGCTGATCGCCCACGAGCAAGCCCCAGTTGAGGCGGTGCGACGTGACGACGGCAGTTGGTTCTTCGATTTTGGCCGAGCGGCGTTCGGCAACTTGGTGATTCGTTGGACCGACGCCCCTCGGGCCGAGATCGACATTCAGCTCGGTGAGATGCTGTCCGCGCCCGCGCGGATCGAACCACGCCCCCCCGGGTCTGTCCGGTTTCAAAGCCATCGCATCGAGCTGACGCCGGACCGCAACGAGCACCTGCCGGCTCTGACCTGGAGCCCGCCCGGATGGATGCGAGAAGGCTTCATCAGCGTCCCGAGGGCGCGAGGCCAGGTGATGCCATTTCGCTATGCGGAAATCGAGAATCCCCCGCCCGGGTTTCGGCCCGAGATGATTTCTCGGCGTTGGATCGCCTACCCCTTGGATGAGCAGGCCTCGCAGTTCGCGTCCTCACGCGATGACCTGGACGCGATTTGGGAATTTTGCAAATACAGCATTCAGGCGACGAGTTTTCTGGGGATATATGTCGATGGAGACCGGGAACGAAAGCCGTACGAAGCGGACACCTTCATCGGCCAAATGTGCCACTACGGAATCGACCGCGAATACAGTCTGGCGCGACACAGCCACGAATTTCTGTTGCAACATTCGACCTGGCCGCTCGAGTGGCAACCGCACTCGGTGCTGATCGCTTGGGAAGATTACTTGCACACGGGCAACGCCCGTTCGCTGGAGGCCTGCTACGACCGGTTGGCCGAGAAAACGCTGATCGGTTTGGCGCGGGAAGACGGCTTGATCGACTCGTCACGAGCGAGGCAGACGCCCGCGCTGTTGGCATCGCTGAATGTCACCGAGCCGCTCAAGACGCTCATCGATTGGCCGCCGGGCGAGCGGGATGGGCACCAGATCGGCCCGGTCGACGCGGTCGCGAATGCGTTCCACTACCGCAGCCTGGTGCTGATGGCGAAGATCGCGACCGAACTTGAGCGTCCAGACGCCGCGAAACTGTGGACCGAACGGGCCGAGCGGGTAGGCGAGCGCTATCAGCAAGTGTTCTTCAACCCGGAAACCGGCCTGTACCGCGATGGCGAGGGGCGGGACCACTCATCGCTGCACGCCAACCTCTTTCCGTTGCTGTTCGGACTCGTGCCGCAAGACTTTCGGCCTGGGGTCATCGAGCATGTGAAAGGGCGTGGCAACCTGGGGAGCGTTTACGCGGCGTACCACTTGCTGGACGCTTTGTATCAACACGGCCAATCCGAGTATGCCTTGGCCTACCTGACATCGCGGTCCGAACGCAGTTGGCACAACATGCTCGCCAAGGGATCGACGATCACGATGGAAGCTTGGGATCAGACTTTCAAGACGAACCAAGATTGGAACCACGCGTGGGGCGCGGCGCCCGCCGCGATGATTCCGAAGCGATTGGTCGGTGTTCGACCGCTCGAGCCGGGGTATCGAAGCATCCTCGTCGATCCGCAACCGGGATCGCTCGATCGATTCGACGCCACGGTGCCGACAATCCGAGGGCCGGTTCAGGTCGTTTGGCGGCGGTCAGCCGAAATGGCCGAACTCGGCGTCACCATCCCCGCGAACTGCACCGCGGAGCTCCGCTTGCCGACCGATCGAGCGGCCGAAATCCTGGAGACTGGCCGACCGCTCGGCGAAAGCACGGACATCAGCCTGCGCGGTTCATCGGCCGGTAGCACCACCATCGAGATCTCGAGCGGGAGCTATCGGTTTCGCTTCCCCGTCCGTTGACCCAAAGGTGTGGCAACAGCCAAGCGGTGTTTGACAGCCAAACGGCTTCAGGTGCCGATTGGGCGAGTCAGCCCGGGGACCGACGCGATATCAACGATCGAAATCGTCGTCGTCATCGTCCGCGTCGTCCTGGTCCGCAGCGGGGACGCGGGGCGATTTCGGCTGGTCGGCGGCGTCGGAACTGGAGATCCCCTGCATCCGTTCCCAATCGCTCATCGAGATCACGACTTCGCGGGCTTGGCTGCCGTTGTATTGGCCGACGATGCCGTCTTCGGCCATGTAGTCGATCAGCCTCGCGGCGCGGCCGTAGCCGATGCCCAGGCAACGCTGCAGCAGCGACACGCTGCCACGCCCTTCGCGGATCACGACTTCGATCGCGCTTTCGTAGAGTTCGTCCCGCTTCTTCAGACCGCCCGCGATCACCGGGACCGGTTCGCCATCAGCGGGCTCGACCTTGAGGTTCATCAATTCGCCGACGAAGTTCTGCTCGCCGGTGCTGCAATGGTTGACGACCCGATTGATCTCGTCATCGGAAAGGTATGTGCCTTGGCCGCGGATCATCGTGCTGGTACCAGGCCAGAGGAACAGCATGTCCCCGTTGCCCAGCAGTTTGTCGGCCCCATTTTCGTCCAGTACGACGCGGCTGTCGGTGCGGCTGGCGACTTGGAAGCAGAGTCGCGCCGGCAGGTTGCTCTTGATCAGGCCGGTGATCACGTCGACGGTCGGCTTTTGCGTCGCCAGGATCAGGTGAATCCCGACCGCGCGGCTCTTTTGCGCTAATCGAATGATGTGCGTTTCGACATCCTTGCCGGCGGTCATCATCAGGTCGGCCATTTCGTCGGCGACGATCACGATGAACGGCAGATGTTCGGGGACGCCGGTCGCCGCGTCGCTGGGGTCGATCTCCAACCGACGGAACAGTTCTTCTCGTCCTAGGTCGTTGTAGGTGTTGATGTGCCGCACGCCGGCCTTGGCGAGCAACGCGTAACGTTCTTCCATCTTCTCGACGGCCCAAGCGAGGATCGCTTCGGCCTTCTTCATGTCGGTAACGACCGGGTGCATCAGGTGCGGCAGGCTGCCATAACCCGACAGCTCGACCATCTTGGGGTCGATCATCAGCATCCGGACTTGCTCGGGGCGGCAGGTCATCAGGATCGACGTGATGATGGCGTTCAAGCAGACGCTCTTCCCCGTCCCGGTCCGGCCGGCGATCAGCAGGTGCGGCATCTTCGCCAAGTCGATCGTCAGCGGGTTGCCGGAAACGTCCTTGCCGAGGAACACCGGGATGCTCATCTTGCGAGTCGAATCGCCGCACTCTTCGATCACTTCCCGCAGCGTCACCACTTGTCGACGCTCGTTGGGGACTTCGATGCCGACCGTATTTTTACCGGGTATCGGGGCGACGATCCGCACGGCGGGGACGCGGAGCGCGATCGCCAAGTCGTCCGACAAGCCGGTGATCTTGCTCAGCCGCAGACCCGCCTCGAGTTCGACCTCGTACTGCGCGATCACCGGCCCGGTCTCGATCTCGACGACGCGGATGTTGAAGCCGAAATTGCGGAACGTTTCTTCCAGGATCTTCGCCTTGCGGCGAACTTCGGCGGTCTGGTCGGTGTAGCAAATGTCGTCCGCTTCGTCGAGCAATTCGACACTCGGCAAACGATACTCCTCCACGCCCGCGGGCAGGTCTTCGTTGACGGCATCCATGACCGCTTGCAACTCATCCCGCTTCTTCGGCGCGCGGATCTTCGGCTCGGGGGCGACGTGAGGCTCGTCGCCGCGGACCGACACCTGCTGTCCCTCGATTTCGATTTCGGTCTCGAGCAACAGTCGGTCCGCCGCGTCGCTGGCGTCTTCGTCTTCTTCATCGTCTCCGTCAGCCGAGGAGGATGGCCGCTGCGTCGTTGCCGGGGTTGGCGGGAGCAGACCCAACGGCTTGCTGACCCCTTTGCCGGTCCCTGGCAGCGCGGCGCTGGCAGCCAAATTGGCGGCTGTCTCGGCATCGAGCGCGATGCTGGCCGGTTCGGTGGCCGCGGTCTCGACCGCGTCCGCCACGGCCGCCGTCTTGCCCCGCCGGCCGAGCTTGATGGTCGGCTCTTGGCCGTGGGGCGTGCGCGGCTCGCGTTGGCCGACGAATCCGGTGTCCCCGGTTATTAGCGGGTCGACCGGGGCGGAATGGCCAGCGCCGTCGACGATCAGGATCGGCTCATCCAGATCGGTCAGCACGCGATCGTGTTTGCCCCGCCGCAACGGCAGCGCTTCGTTCACCGATTCGAAGCCCTTCCGAGAAACGATCGCGCCGCACTCGATCACCTTCGCCCCGGCGTACCAGAGTGCGTAGTCGGTGGTCAGCAACATGCCGATGATCAGCACCGTCAGCGTCAGGATCCAGGCGCCGGGGAGGGCGAAATGTTCCTGCAGGAAGATGCTCCCCATCGCCCCCAAGTAGCCGCCGGCCCCGACCGCCGGAAATCCGTCTGGCCGGATCGGCGCCAGGCAGGCGGCGGTCGACAGCGCCAAGACCATCACGGTCGCCCCCAACGATCGCAGCACCGGGGCATTGATCCGGCCGCCTCCCAGGATCGCGAATGCCACCATCCCACCCGCGATGATCACCACCAACACGCTGATCCCGATCGCGTCGATCCACATCGAGGAGAAATACGCTCCCCAATAACCACAGGCGTTGGTCACGGTGTCGTTGAGCGGATAATGGGTCACGTCCGGGGTATACAGCAGACGCAGCGGCCAGGCCGGGGTCGTGATCGGGTCGCTGGGGTCGCGGGTGACCAAGGAGACGAGCAGCATCACCGTCGCGGCGACCATCGCCAGCCCGAAGATGTCGCGACGCAGATCACGCTGCTGAGTCGCCTCGACCTCGGCAGCGCGATTCCCACGCTGTTCTCGCGGTTGGCCCTTGCGTGACTCCCGCGTCTTGCCGGAATGCGAATCCCGAGCTTCCCCACGCTCGGGCGCGTTCGACGACTTGGACGCGACAGCGGTGGTCATGGACACCGACTCAGGGAGTTGGACACGGGACGGAAAGCGGACGTTGTGCCGCGAGGGTTCCGCCCGCGGCCAGGGAAGGTTCCTGATCAGCCATCCGAGTGGCGCGCGGTCCGTGCGCAACTTTCCCCGAGTCCTCGTATCGTCTCCGATCGCCCGTGAACTGCAGCGATCCGCGCCGGGCCATTGCGACCGTTACGACCGCTACCGTCGCCGGCTGGATCAGTCGCCCAACGACCGGCGGCCGCTCTTTTTGTCCGCCACTCGGCGTTTGGTATCGAGCCGTCGCAGCTGGCTGCCGTAGGTCGGACGCGTCTTCTTCCGCTCCCGCGGCGGGGCTTCACACTCGAGCAACCACTGCACCAGCCGCTGCCGACAATCCTCTAAATTGCGGGGCTGGTCCCGATAGCGGTCGCTATGCACAAGCAGTTCGCCTTCGCGGGTGATGCGGTTGCCGTGTCGGGCCAGCAGACGCCGTTGCCAATCGGGAGGTAGCCGGGGCTGGTCGCCAACCTGCCAACGAAGCGTTACCCTGGAGTTCACTTTGTTGACATTTTGCCCCCCCGGGCCGCTGCTGCGCGAAAAGGTCGCCTGCAACTCCTCGGCGGGGATCGTCAATCGGTTATTCACCACCAGGTTTAACATGCTTCACGATTCACGGTTGGGTCGTCGGGGTGGCGCCCGTTCGAATACGGCACTCCACAGCCCCCCCAGCATCTTACCGGTCGATCCTCGCGTTCCCAAGGTCTCGCCGGGTCCGCGGCCAGCTGTCGGCCGGCTGCTGATCGCGATCGCCCTGTGTCTTTCCGCGGCCTTTCCGGCGGGGGCTCAGCCAAGCCAGGCCAAGAGCCGCCGCGCTGGCGAAGATTGGCCACGTTTTCTCGGCAACACCTTCGACGGCAAATCGACCGAGACGGGAGTCCGCACCGACTGGAGCGGCGACCGACTGCCGATCGTCTGGACGTTGCCGGTGGGGACCAGCTACGGGCTGGGGTCGGTCGCCGATGGCCGCTATTTTCAGCACGAACGGGCGGGTGACGTCGAGCGGTTGCGGGTGGTCGATGCCGAGACCGGCAAGCCGTTATGGCAGCACGATTTGCCGGTCAGCTACGCGGACTTGTACGGCTACAACAATGGCCCTCGCGATACGCCCGCGGTGGAAGGGAACGACGTCGTCACCTTCGGCGTCACCGGTCGCTTGAGCTGTCGCGACGTCCGCGATGGCCGCCTGAAGTGGTCGGTCGAGACCGACAAAAAGTATGGCGTAATCCAAAACTTTTTCGGGGTCGGCTGCTCGCCGTTGATCCACAACGGCATGGTCTTGGTGATGGTCGGCGGCAGCCCTGCCGAGGACGCGCTGATCCCGCCAGGACGACTCGACCGTGTCACGCCGAACGGTTCCGCGCTCGTCGCCTTCGATCTCGCGACGGGTGAAGAGAAGTGGAAAGTGGGCGACGATTTGGCGAGTTACAGCAGTCCGCGACTGATGACGATCGGCGACCGCACGCTCGCCCTGATTTTCGCCCGCGACGGTTTGCTGGCGGTTGATGCCGACACCGGCCAGGCGTTATGGCACTACCCGCATCGGTCCCGGATGATGGAAAGCGTCAATGCGATGGTGCCGATCGTCTCCGGCAATCGGGTCCTGATCAGCGAGTGTTATGAGGTCGGTTCGGTCCTGCTCGAAGTCGACGTGGATAGCGTCCGCGAGGTTTGGAAGGACCCGCTCAGTCGCCGCCAGCAGGCGATGCGGGCCCACTGGTCGACGCCGATCGTGGTCGACGATTGGCTGTATGGCGCGAGCGGCCGCAACGAGCCGGACAGCGACCTGCGGTGCATCGGATTCACCGATCGCGCGCCCGGTTGGGTCGACTATCGCCGCTCCCGCGCCAGCCTGTTGTATCTCGATGGCCACTTCGTCGTGCTCGACGAGAGCGGGCTGATGCAGTTGGTGAAAGCCGATCCGACGAAATTCACGGTCGTCACGGAAACCGATCTGGAATCGATCACGCCAGCCCGATCGCTCCGCGGGTACGTCCCGCCAGGACCACCCTACTGGGCGGCGCCGATGGTCAGTCACGGGCTGCTGTACGTTCGCGGCAACGACAGTGTCATCTGCTTCGACCTGATCCCTCGGGTCAAGTGACAGCAACCGCGCGGGCGGCTCGGTCGGTCGAAACCGGCCGAGCTGGCTTGGCATCGAGGCAGGCCTGCACCAAGGCGGCGATCCGTGTGACCGCCGGTTGATGCAGCATGTGGGCATGGTCGCCAGGGACGTTTTCGACCCGCACGTCCTTCACCAGCCGGCTCCAGCCCAACGTTTGGTCGTCGAACAAGGCCCCCGTTTTCAGCTGATCGCCGGGGCGGACCAGCAGCATCGCGCCGTCATACGGGAGCGATTCGTGTTCGTGAATCGCTTTGATGTTGGCCTGGAAGACGTCGAAAATGTGCGGCCCCACCACCGCCGGATCGTCGGGCACGATCCCCGCGATCGCGGCTTGACGCACGAAGTACTCCAGCTGTTCCAGTGGGCTTTTCTGGCGAAGTTCCTCCAGCGATTCGGCCTGTTGGCCTGGGAACAACGCGGCGATCAGCGGCAGGAAATCCGCTTCGCTCAATTCCCGTTGGCCTGAGATCAAGCCTGAATCGAGCAGCGCGAGCATGCCGACTTCACGACCGTCGGCGTGCAGATGCCGCGCAACTTCGTAGGCGATGTTGCCGCCGAGCGACCAACCGAGCAGGTGGATCGGCCCGGTCGGAGCCGCCGACCGAATCGCCGTCGCATAGTCGGCTGCCATTTCCGTCGCGGTCGTGTGCGGAGGCTGCGAGCCATCGAGCCCGCGGGCTTGAACGCCGAACACCGGCCGCCCACCCGCGAAAGCATCCGCCAACTCGCGGTAACAGAAGACCGTGCCGCCCGCCGGATGAATGCAGAACAGCGGCGCGCCCGTCCCACCGATGGCGAGGGGAACGAGCGTGGAGGCTTCGGCCGACTCGGGGTGATCGAGGCATTCGGCTAGGCGTTCGATCGTCGGCGAGCGGAAGAGCGCGGAGAGCGGTAAGGTCTGCCCGGTCCGCTGCTGGACCTCGGCGACCATCCGTACGGCCAACATGCTATGCCCGCCGAGTTCGAAGAAGTCGTCTTCAATCCCAACCGGTGTGACTTCCAACAATTCCTCCCAAAGCTCCACCAGCAGACGCTGCGACGCCGTTTGTGGTGGCCGAACTTCATGCCCCACTCCGCTCCGCTGAGGCGGCGGGGCGGGCAGGGCAGCGCGATCGAGCTTGCCTTGCAGTGTCATCGGCAAGTCGTCGAGCAACACGTAGGCCGACGGGACCATGTACGCCGGCAGTCGGTCCTGCAATTCGCGTTTGATCCGCGGGATCAGGTTCAACTTTTCGCGTCGGACCAACGGCCGATTGGTGAAGACGCGGGGGCGGGGATCGGCGCTCGCACGACCGGTCGGCGCGGCGCGGGCGATCAAGCCGAGTTCTCGCAGCAATCCGCCGGGCGACCGCTTGCTGCTCCCATTGACCGTCTCGATGACGATCGCGTCGTCGGCGTCCTCGCACCAATCGACCCGCAAGCTCAATCCCTTGCGAGCCGCTCGTTCGACCAGGCTGCGCGGCGTGACGCTGGGCGCTCGCGACGCGTCAACCGCGTTCAACACTTCCCGCAACGACCGCCGCGGCGAACTTTCGGCTAGCTCGCGATCGATCAAGACCTCCCGCTGGACTTGGGCGTTGGCGACGATCCGTGTCCGATCGCAAGCTCGCGATTGTCGAGCGCCGAGCCGCCGCCGGGACCATTCGTGATGCAGCTGCGGCAAGGGCGAGTCGAATGCCAACACGGCGTCGAAGCGAAACCGGTTCAGCTCGTTGTCGCCGCGGGCCGTTTTGACCAGCGTCCGCACTTCGCGCAGCCGATCGAGACGCGGTGCGAACAACGCTTCCAGATTCGGGTCGACGAGCAGTTCTTCGTCATGTGCGATGCGATTGCGAACCCGTGCTTCGAACTCCGCGACACTCAATGGTTCATCGCCGCGGCGTTCCAGTTCGACCGCGATCGCGAAGGCGCGCTGCAATCGCAGGTTCCGCAAGTCGCCCAGGAAGATCCGTCCGCCCGGCGCCAGCAACCGCTGCGCGCCTTGCAGGACACGGAGCAGGTACTCTTCGGAAGGGAAGTACTGCACGATCGAATTCAGCACGATCGTGTCGAAGCCGCGGCTGGGCAATTCGCCCAGATCGTCCGCCGCGCGGCAGCTGAGTGTCACTTTCCTCGCCAGTTCGGGACGCGTCGTCAGCGTCTTGCGAAGTTGATCGAGCGCCGAGTCGAGCAGGTCGACGCCGACGTAGCTTTCGACCGCGTCGGCGATTCGCAGCAGGATCAGTCCGGTCCCGCAGCCGACTTCCAGCACCCGTCGCGGGTTGAGTTCGCGAATCCGCCCCGCCGCCGCGTCGGCCCAGCTGCGCATCTGGTCCGTCGGGATCGGTCGCCCGGTGATCACGCTGGTCCAACCGGCGAAATGATTGGCCGGATCGAGGATTACGGCGCTGGCACGCTGTGACTCGTCAAACAGTCGTCGCCAATTTTCGACCTGTTCGGTTTCTGCCGCTTTGGTCGATGTCTCGGACGGGGACTGCCGCGGCGTGGTCTTCGAAATAGCGTCGCGGTTGGGAACGACGTAGGCGATCAGACGCCGTCCCGCGCCGTCGACCGCGGAATCGTCACCATCGGCGATCACCGCCGCCTGGGCGACTTCGGGCAAGCTTTCGATCACGGCGGCGATTTCGGCCGGCTCAATGCGGAAGCCGCGGAGCTTGATCTGCTCATCTCGCCGTCCGACGATTTCCAGTTGACCGTCTTGGCTCCAACGTCCTAAGTCACCGGTGCGATGCATCCGGGGCGGATCGGCGAGCTCATCGGCGCGAGGAAAAAACGGGTCCGCGACAAACGAGGTTCGGTCCAGGTCGGGACGCCGCCAATAACCGCGGCTGACCCCGCGCCCGCCGATGTGGACTTCGCCGATGACGCCATCGGGGACCAATCGACCGAGTTGGTCGAGCACGTAGATGCTGGTGTTGGCCAGGGGGCGACCGACCGCGGGGAACCCGAGATCGGAGCGTTCCATGCGTTTGATCGCCACACCCACCGAGCATTCGGTCGGGCCGTAACCGTTGAACAGTTGGTGGGTCGCGAGCCACCGCGCGGCCAACTCGCCCGACAGCGGCGCGCCGGCGGAGAGAATCCGGCGGACATGCGGCAGCTGCGCGGGGTCGAGCATGGCCAGTGTCGCGGGGGTCAACGCCACGATCTGAACCTGCTGCCGCGTCAATTCTCGCGCCAATCGCCGCGGGTCCAAAACGATGTCTTGGTCGATGATTTCGATGCAGCCACCGGCGGCTAGCACCGGATAGATGTCGCCGATCGCGCCGTCAAAACTCGGCGAGAACAAATGACCGTAGCGCATGCCGGGTCGGATCTCCAGCGCCCTCGCGAATTCGGCGATGAAGTTGCTGACCGCGCGGTGTTCGATCGGGATCCCCTTGGGTACTCCGGTGGATCCGCTGGTGAAGATCAGGTACGCCAGATCATCGGGCGAGACTTCGACCCGAAGCCGATGGCCGTCATCCGCCGCCGCCAGTTCGGCTGCCGACTGGCAGGAGATCGCTTCTAGCGCTGACTCGGCGAGCGCCGCGCGGATTTCGGCCAAGCGTCCGGCCGGAGCGATGATCACCGCCGGTTCCAAATCCGTGACGATCGTGATCAGTCTGGCCAAGGGCACCTGCGTATCGACAGGCACGAAGGCAGCACCGGCCCGCATCGCGGAGAGCGATGTCGCGATTTGGTCGATCGACCGCGGCAGGTAAACCAGCACGCGCTCGGCTGGTCGACCATCAGCGCTCGGCGCGACGCCGGCCAATTGAAGCCCACGCGAAATCCGCGAGGCATAGTCATCCAAATCGGCGTAGCGGAGCGAACGTTCGCCATGGCGGATCGCGGTCGCCGCCGGCGTCCGCGCCGCAGCCAGCGCGAAGGCGGCTAGCAGCGTTTCCGCAGCGGCCGATTCGGATTGCGGGCCGATCGATCGCGACAGAATCGCGGCGGCTTCGGTATCCGTTACTATCGATAACGCCTCAACGTTTCGTCGCGAATCTTCGAACGGTGCCGATAACAAGGCCTCGTTCAGCAGCGTCTGCAGGCCGCTCGCCATGCGGGCGATCGACTCGGCTCGGAACAGCGACGTGCGATATTCGAAGTGGCCTTGAAAGACCCCGTCTCGTTCACCCAACAGCAGGGTGATGTCAAACTTCGCGGTCCCGTTGTCGACCGGCATCGGCGTGATCGTCAGGCCTTCCGCGGCGGCCATGGAATGGGGTGCGTTCTGCAATACGAACGCGGCCTGGAAGAGCGGCGAGTGGCTGCGGTCACGGCGTTTGGCCAAGCGGCCGACGACGCGTTCGAACGGCACTTCCTGATGCGCGATCGCTTCGGTGGCCAGGCGATGCGTCTCTTGAACCAACTTCGCAAACGTTTCGGACCCATCCGACTGGTGCCGGATCATCACCGTGTTGACGAAGAATCCGATCAGGCTCTCGACCATCGGCTCCGTGCGGTTGGCTACCGCCGTACCGATCGTCAAGTCACGCTGACCCGACCACCGCGATAGCAACAGGCCAAACGCGGTCAGCAGGACGCTGTAGGGCGTCACGTGCAAGGCTTCGGCCAAGCGGCGCACACCCTCCGAGGTTGCAGGCGAAAGGCTGGTCTCGAAGCTCGCCCCGCGGAAGTCCCGGATCGCCGGTCGTGGGAAGTCGATCGGCAGGTCGAGCGTTTCGACCGCTCCGTCCAAAGCTTGTTGCCAGAACTCGATCGCCGGTTCGATCCGCGCGGGGGTGAGATATTCCTGTTGCCAGGCGGCGTATTCGCGATAGTGAACGTCCAGTGCCCGCAACTCCATCGGTTGGCCCGCTGCCGCCTGGCGATAGAGTTCGGCCAGTTCTCCCAGCATCACCGCCATCGACCAACCGTCGGAGACGATGTGGTGCATGACCAGCAGGATCGCATGCTGTTGGTCCGCCAGTTGCCAGTGGATGACGCGGAGCAGTGGCCCCTGGGCCAAGTAAAAAGGCCGCCGCGAATGGTCGGCGATTTGCGACCGCAGTTCGGCTTCCGGGTCGGCGTGCCGTCGCAGGTCCGACGATTGACGCGGAAGGGAGAGCGAGGGAAGGATCTTGCGCAGCGGCTGACCGTCGATCAATTCATAGGTCGAGCGGAGCGTTTCGTGCCGCGCCACGCAGGCGTCGACGCAGCGCCACAGCAATTCGGGATCCAGTGGCCCATCGATGCGGGCTGCCAGCGGCAGGTTGTAGAACGGGTGATTCGGTTCCAGTTGATCGACGAACCACAACCGCTGCTCGGCGGGCGAAAGCGGCGGCATCGCATCGGGTGTCCGCAGTTGACCACGGCTCCGCTGCAGAAAGGAGGCCAGCCCATCGCGCGATTCGAAGCTTGCGGCCGCAGCGTCCTCTAGGCCAGCGGCGCTCGCGGCCGTCGG
>DITY01000317.1 GCA_002422955.1 Planctomycetaceae bacterium UBA6172 | reverse complement strand
GGGGGGAAGCCTTGCCTAAATCCCCTCACTCATCGCATCGGCTGTTAACTGGTGGGGCGTCTTTTTTTGAGACGAGAAACTCGACCCGCCGGTTAACACAAGAATGCTCTGGGCTGTTAACCCGACAGTGCCGAGTTCGATAAGGGTTGCGTCCGAAAAGCAGCCACCGAAAGGGTCTCGAAATCGCTAAGTCCATGAACGGCAACAGGTTNNAAGAGGGTTCCTTTCGGGGAGGGGAGCGGAGCTGCCTGTCGCTGTCGGCTCGCACGCCGACCAGCACCGGCTGTTGGCCGATCACCTGACGGCCGAGTACCGGGTCCGGACCGAGGGACGCGGCCGCTCCGTGGACGAGTGGAAGATGCGACCCGAACGGGCCGACAACCACGGGCTCGACTGCCTGGTGGGGTCGGCCGTCGCCGCCTCGATGCTGGGGGCCGAGTTGCTAGGGATCGTGACCTCCGCCGGCCAGAAAGACTCGTGTCAGTTTCGCCGAGTTACAAAAGCGTCGGCTCTGAGGACCGAATGTGGTGGCCTGGGCCGACGAGTACACTGACGCCGCCTTACCCGGCTCTGGAGTTCCCCGAACGCGGCTGACAAATATTGACATAAAACGTCACTATGGTTAGTCTTGGCTCTGGAGATTTTTCCCTATGGCCAATACCCTCAACCTGTCGCTGACGGACGAATTGCGGGCCTTCATCGACGCGAACTGCGGCGACGGCACGCTCTACGCCACGCCCAGCGAGTTCGTTCGGGACTTACTTCGCCACAAGAAACTCGAAATCGAGGCGACCGGCGCTCGGGACGCGATTCTCGAGGGCTACCAAGATGCGATCCAGGGCCGAACAGTAGCTTTCAAGGGTGACCTTCGGGGCTTACTCAAAAAGGCCAGAAAGTGAGTCGCCAGCGAGCGGCTCAGCTGCATCTGACTCAGCGGGCCTTGGCGGACCTCCAGCAAATCCTCGAGTATTCCGCACAGCAATGGGGCCGGCGGGTCGCCGACGACCACATCACGGGCATGGAAGCTGCGTTGAATCGCATCCGGGAAAACCCTGAGTTGCTTCGGGCCGAACCTGCGTTACATCCGGCGCTCACCTTCTACCGGGTGCAGAAACACCTCTTGGTATGCGATTCCCAGGATCGCTCGATCATCGTGCTGACGGTCATCCATGCCACCATGGACATTCCCAGTCGGCTTGCCGACATCCAGCCGCAGCTCGCGATGGAAGTCGAGCTGCTGCATCGCCAACTGCGCGGTGGCGGCTGACTTCTTTAGGAAAACTTTTCCGGTTTCCTCGTCAAACCGCTGCGCGATTGCGTAGGTAAGGGCTAGCGCGGGTCGGCGACGGGGAGGCGTTCGCGCTGCTGATCAACAATCCCAGGGTCGATTCGCGGGTCCAGCTCGACCTGCGTCTGATCGAGGCCGAACAGGTTACCTCCCCTACCCTGTCGCGCGACAGCGAAAGCTATGACGACGGGATCGCGTTCGACGATTTCGGTAACCCCACGCGCTATGACATCCTGCGGTATCACCCCGGGGACATTTATCCGGGGGCCGGCGCCGCCGGATTCCCCTTCGCTGGCTTGGCCGCCGCCGCCCCGTCATCAACCTGCCGGCCCCATTTGCCGAACGTCGAGTAGGAGACGATCGAAATCAGGTCCTTGATCCTGGCCCCCCAGCAGCTTGCCGTGCCGGACCAGCTTCCGCCTTTCTTGATTGCTCAGCGAGCCGCTCGGGTAACCCACTCCGCAAGATTTGATTCTCCGCCCGAAGAGTAGGTCACTTGGCGGGCCAGTTCCTGTCGGGTGAGCGGGGCGAGGAGCGTCAGGAGCGGGTGGATGATCGAGGCCGTGGAAAGCTGCCAGTTCTTGCCAAACACGGGAAAAATTGGGGTGGCGGAGTTTCTAGACCCCGCTACGGCGATGGTTACTTGAGGCGAATGCGTCAGCAACACACGGGCCTGCCGAATCACGGCCCGGGCGGTTGTTTGGAGTTCACATGCGCCCCACGTGTGCGCCCCACGTAGGCGAGTCTCTCCGAGACTCGAAGATTCCGGCGTCTCGGAGAGACGCCGCGACGTGGGATCCCGCCTTTATACGCAGATCTTTTACGAGAACGGTTCAAGGCAACAAAAGAAGTGCGTTAGGGGTCCTGTTCAATCGCTAATGACTGCTGCCTTTAACGGGGCAGCAGGTAGGGTCGTTAGGCGGCGTTGGGCTAGAAGGCCTAGATGGCAATTAGCGCGCCCACGTTTAGCGCATTCCCAACGCCAATTGGCGAGTCGGCGTCCCAATTTGAGAAAAGTCAGGAAGTCCCGTCCTTTGCGGTCGATTTCGCCGCGTCGCGAGAGAGAACTTTGTGCGAAGAGGGTATTCGTCGGGGAGGAGACGAGTACTCGCACTTATATCTCTGAAACAGGAGCAGGCCACATCAAATTTCTACGCCGTCCTGATCGGCCCGCAAAGGTGCTCGATTGAGTGGTAGAACGCAGACCAGAATGTTATCGTGAGCACAATGAAAGGACTCATCGGGAATGCGCGGCATCTTCATCAGTTGTGATTCAAAGGAATTTCACGGACAGACTTCGCCGGGGGTCCTTCCGTAGGGCGTTCCGAAGGCGCCACCCACTTTCTACTTCTCGCTCACTCATCGACCCCAAAATGCTAATTCGCATCGTTTTGACGCTGCTGCTGTGTTCCGCGTCGATCGGGCCCGCGGTCGCCGAAACTCACACTGGCGTGATCGGCCTCCATGTAATCCCCCATTCGATCGAGCCGACGATGCGATATCGTCTCCCGCGCGACACTACCGTCGCGGCCCGCGTGCAGCTTTTCGTACGCGGCGCGACCGGCGAACCGACTTTCGGCGGCAAGCGAGCGGCCGATCTGCTCGCTTCGGGTGACTGGGCTTGGCATGACATCGAATCCACACCGCCCGCCGCAAAATCGCTCGGCGCCGCGCCGGTCTCGGCCGATCTGCCAGATGGCGAAATGCCGCTTCATGTCTGGGCCTTCAACGGCAAAACCGCCGCGTGGGGCGTTGGGAATTCCCATCGTCTTGAAATTCCCGGAATCGAACCGCTGGACCTGATGATCGGTAAACCGGAAGCTTTCATTTCCGCGGCGACGTTTCTTTCCGCGGAGGATACGCCCCAGCCCGATACGATCGTTTTGCATGTCGTCAATGAATCACCCCGGTCGATCGCGATCCGATCGCTTCGACTGTGGTTACCCAAGGACAACGAAAGTTGGCACTCCCTCTATCCCGGTGCTCTGCGAGAAGTCGCCCAAACGATTCCGGCCAACGACCGGGGGATCGTTAATCTGCGGTACGACCGCTTGCCGCTCACCTATGTCGCGTTGGAACTGAAGACGGATCGCGAAACGCTCTGGGCACACCTCCGGATCAAACGCGAGGTGTTTGACATCAGCGGCGGATGGATCGGTGATCATTTATCCGCCGAACCGTATCTGATGTTGCTTAAAGGATTGCATATCAACGCTGGGCAAATTCAAGATGTCGCCGGATATACTGATAATGAATCGTTGTATGAGAAGTATCCGATCAAGTTGTTCAACCGACTTTGGCCTTTGGAACGTTATGACACCGACCAGTGGTTGGCGAAGATCCATGCGGTCGAGTTTTTGGGCGAGCCGCAATATGGCGGCGGCAAGCCGGTCTCGCCGCAAGCCGTGTTTGATCAATTGCTGCCCTATCGAGGCAGTCGTTTAGCGACCACGGTGACTCATAGTGAGGAACGAATATGGCGATACTATGCCGGGTTGTCCGATTATCCGCATTACGACGCGTATCGAGTCGTCGCCCCCGCGGCAGACGCTTGGGGCGAATACGATCGTTGGCAAGGCCGCCGTATCCGTTGGGGGGCGCCATTGGAAACGATCGGCGACCTGTCTCGTTCATTGCGTGACCTCAATCGCCCGATGCCGTGTGCCTATTGGTCACAGGGGCCACATGACGGTTGGCGTGGTTGGTTTGACGGTCGCGCCCGAAGGGCCCCCACCGCCGACGAATTGCGTTCCCAAGCGATGCACGCGCTCGCAACTCGCATCACGTCGCTTTATTGGTTCAATCTCAGCCTGAAATCGTTGCTGCGGTTTCCCGACACCTGGGAATCGATCCGCGTGATCGGTCGGGAAATTCGCATGCTCGAGCCCTATTACCTCGCCGGTGACGGGGCCTCATTTCGTCGGGTCCCGACCGACGAAGGTTTGCCGAATTGGGAGTTGTCGACCATCGTGACGCCGGACGCGGCGTTGATGTTCGCGATCGACACGGCGTATGAGGCTGACAGCGAGAAGAATGAGTTTGTGTTCGGTCCGCCACGCGAAGCGACGTTCACTTTCCCATTACCGGGCTGGCTGCGTGACCCGAAAGACGTTTTCCGGGTCGACGGTGACGGAATTCATGACGTCGCTTGGCGGATCGATGGTGACGGCATTGTTGTTTCCGACAATCGGAGTCGCGATGCAATTTATATCGCCGCGAAGGCGGGCGGACATCGCGAAGCGATCGAATCACGCCGGCAAGCCGCTTTAGCGTTCGAAGCGGATCACCCCGCCGATCAGGCGGCACTGGACGAACTGATGCGTTGAGCATTCGGCCTTCAATCCGCGGACAGTGCCTTCGGAAGGTGCCACCAGGGACGTTCGGGGACACTCCACGTGTCAGGTGGTGGTGTGTCCCCGAAGTGTGGGGATGTAGGTAATTGCATAAGGGCTGGTGGAAATGAAGGCGATTATTGCGATTGTTTCGGTGCTCGTGTTTGGCTTCTGCGGTTGGATCTGCTGGATCGCATTACAAAAACATGAGACCTGGGTAGCTCCAGAGATCAGTGGTACTGTCATGCAGCTGGAGGGTGAGGGCCTTCCGATAGTAGGTGTTGAAGTTACTGCAGAAAATTCGGAAACGGAAGTTCGCAGGGCCGTCACTGATGAGATGGGACGATTCCGGTTTCCCGCAGTTCTTCAGATGAAACGCGGCGGCCTTCCGGGTGACCGCTGCTTCTGGACAACCGTTAGCGTCGTTGATACCGCTGGGCGAAAACTGGATTATCGCGCGGGAGTATGTAGCGGCGAATTGTCCGGACGCAGGCCATCCAAGAAAGTCAGTTTGACTTTCAGGCTTGCGGAAGTTGGAAGCGATCAATTTTCAACTGTGGACGACGGATGGCGGAAAGGAACGGGACGTGTTGACGGAATGTAACGGGCGAACGGAAAGGGCGACGGAAGGACGGAACGCGGGAATAAAGGGGAAGCAAAAGCACTGCCATCGCCGAATTAGGTTGACGATGGATGCCAGAATTGAGGAACTACAAAAGGTGGCAAAGTCGCGTTCGTGGCTGGCAGCTAAAGAAGCTTTCGCCAGGTTGCGGTTTCAACTCAGCGTCAGACAGCAAATGAAATACCCTGAGCGACAATCACGCGGCGGCGTAGGCGTCCTGCTTGGGGGGTGTTAGAAGGCGGCTTCCATTGTCCGCAAACCGTTCATGGAGCTACGTCGATGCCATGCCCCGCATCACTTTCCCCATGATCGCAATTCTCGCCCACCGAGGGAGCGGAAGCATCGAGTATACCAGCAGCTTGGATAGGAAACCGGGTAACACCGTGGACTTCCTGCCAAGAGAATTGAGTATCTCGGGAGCGATTCCGCTGGGATCCATCGATTTTCCGTTC
>DITY01000316.1 GCA_002422955.1 Planctomycetaceae bacterium UBA6172 | reverse complement strand
GTCAGGTAAGCTTGCACCAATTCTTGCTTAGCGAGCGAACCCGTCGGGGATTCGATCAGCCGCTGGGCGCGAACCATCATCGATCGTGAACCGGAGTGCAGCAATTGTTGGCGGGCGGCGGCGGAGAGTTCGTTGACACCGACCGTGCCCGCTTCGAGCACCGCCAACCATTCCCCGATCCAAGCTTGCCGCGACAACATGCGGTTGACGCAGTCGTTGCGGACCGACGCCGTCATCGCCGGCCAACGCCGGACGACGAAATCGACAAAGCCGTCACGGTCAAGGTTCGCTAACACCGCGATCGCGCGGCGCTGGATCGCTACGGGCACCTGCGGGGCCAGCAATTCGGTCAACGCGGCCTGTTCGGCCTCGACCTGACCGAGCCCGCGGCCGAACAATTCCAACGCTTTGAGCCGGCGGTATTCCGGTTGGGAATCGTCGATCGAGATGCCGAGCGATTCTCGGTAAATCGGCGCGATCAAATCGCGGGCCTCGGCCGACTCGGCACCGATCTTCTCGATGCTGCCAGCGACACTCACCGCCAGGCTGAGCCGCACGTCAACGGACGCCGCGTCTCCCGAAGCCTCGGCGATCGGGGCCCGTAGCTTCGCCACGACGTCCTGGCCACCCTTGACCGCCGTATCGAGCAATCCCGAAATCAGCGCGAGGGTCGCTTCGGGGAGCTCACCAGGACGCTGCCGAACTCGTTCGAGCAGCGCGGCGAGCACGGCGTCGGCGTGGGGAGCCGCGGAACTGAGAATCGCGGTGCGCGTCCACGAGTCCACAATGTCGCGTGAGGCGATCCGCGCCAAGATCTGACCCGCGGCCGCTGCGTCGCTATTACCCATTGCCAAGGCCACGGCCAAGACCACGCGGGCATCGGAGTGGTCGGCCAATGGGGCCAGCGCCGCGAGCAACTCCGCCGCGGGATCGCTCGCGTCAGCGTCCGCCTTCGCCGTGGCTAAACGGGATTCTGCCAAGCGAACCGCGACCAACAACACGCCCGGATCGTCAGCCTTCAAAGCGGACACGATCCGCGGGGTCTCGAGCTTGCCGAGCACCTCCAGCAGGCTCAGCGCCTGAACGTGTCCGAAAGCGGATTCCTGCTGATCGGCCAACTCGCCCAGCCGAGCCATCCAGCCGGATTGCCCCCCGGTCACATCCTCGGAGGAAGAACGCTCGACCAGCAACCGCGCCGCGATGTCACGCAACGGCCCGATCGGCGAGCGGAGCAGTTCGACGAGTGCTTCGGAACTGAGTTGATCGATCCGGCCGGGCAGGGGAGCGGCGCCGTCGCGGGGCACGATCCGGTAAATGCGACCGGCATTGCCCCCGGCATACAGGTCCAGTTGCGTCTGCCAGGCCTGAGGAATCCATTCGGGATGCTCGATCGTTTGGCGGTACATGTCGACCACCCACAACCCCCCGTCGGGACCGATGTCGGATCGCACCGGACGGAACCATGGGTCGGTCGAAGCGAGGAACTCGCGATCCTGTTCGCTCGCGGAGCGGCCAGCGCGATAGCTCGCCCCTTCGGGAATCAACAACGCGCGATGGACCAAGTTATGGACCGGTTCACAGATGAACGCGGCTTTCAGGCCGTCGACGTCGAAATGGGGCGAACGCGAAACGCTGCTGCTGCAGGCCGACGTGAAGCGGTTCGCGGCGTACAAGTCGTTGTAACGCACCGCGGCCGACGTCGCGGGAAACACCGGCGGCGCGACGGGTGGGTCGAATAACTGTTGCTGGCCGTTGTCGTAACTCACGGCCGGGTTGCGTTTCAGATACGCGGCGTCGACGGGGTAGTGGTACATCGGCCGCGAATTGTCATTGCCGAACCACTGGCCCCAATCGTCGCGGCTGCGCATGAACTGGGTCCGACCGCTGGTGGCGGCGAGCCCTCCGGCATCGGGCCAAATCTGAATATCGCGTCCCGACGCGTTGATCACCTGACCCGTCTTCACGCTTTTGATTTCGCCTTGGTTGTCCCCGGCGGCGCAGTGCAACGAATGGTCCAAGCCATAGGTAAAGCCGCTGATACGGTGCTGGGGGTTGGCCAGCTTGAATCCGGTGTAAATTGGCTCTACCTGATCGGCTCGCCCGTCTCCGTCGGTATCGCGGGCGAACAGGATATCGGGCGCGACGGTCAACAGCACGCCGTCACGCCACGGCATCACGCCGGTCGGGAAGGCGAGTTGATCGAGGAACACGGTCGCGCGATCGTACTTCCCATCGCCGGTGGTGTCTTCGAGAAATTTGATGCGGCCCCCACGTTCGCCGCGGGGGTAATCGCCCATCTCGACGACCCACAACCTGCCGTCCGCGCCGAAGGCGATGTTGATCGGGTCCTGGACCAGCGGTTCGGCCGCGACCAATTCGATGCGGTACTGATCGCTGCTCATCCGCATCGTTCCCAACGCATCCTCGGGCGCGACGGGCGATTGCGGCTTGTCCCCCTGAAGCAGGGTCATGACCTGCGAGATCAGGTTGTCCTCGGTTCCCGCCGCCCAGGGGCCGGGCAGGTTGTAGTAAACGGTGGAAGCGTCGAACTCGTAGCCGCCTTCCTTTCGCATCCGTTCGCTGGCGATGTAGCCCAGCACGTCACCCGCATAAGCGGTCACCCACAGCGAATCGTCGGCGAGCTCGCGTTTGAGCCGCTGGGCGTAATCGACGACGACCTCGCCACCCAAAAAGATCATCGTCAGCTGATCGCCGAACCGCCACGCTTGGATCGGTACCGGGTAAGTCGCGGGCAACCGGCCCTCTTCGCGATAGATCGAATCGAGATAAGCCGCATGCCGACGGATCTGAGGCGTCTTGCCCCCCTCGATCTTTTGGCGCACTTCCTCGATCGTCGGCAGCTCGAACGACAGGGCCGCGTGATCGACTTTCGCATCGACATCGGCAACGATCTCGCGGAGCGGCTGCGAGAGCACCCGCTCGACCTCGGCAGCCATCACCTTCGCATGGGTGACCGCGTTTTCCAAAGTTCCGCGAGGTTCGGGATTGGCGTCCGCGCCACAACCGATCGTCGACAAGGCCACGACGCCGGGGTACTTGGTTTCGAGCGACTCGGATGCGAACCCCGACCAGTCGCCGTTGACGCGATTGTGATCGCCCCCCAAGGTCGTGCAGTGACAGGCATAGTTGTAAACCACGCCCCGCAGCTTGCCCCCCGGTTCGGTCACCCGCAGGATCGGCAGGCTATGGTCGACGATGCCGTCAGGCTGCACGCCGAACCCGGACCAGCGACCATCCTTGAGGACGCGGCGGTTGACCGCAAACTTGACCTCGCCACTGCCGTGGGCCAATCGCGCCGGACGCAAATCGGCAAGCGCGATCCCGACCGCTTCCACAACCGCTTCGACCACTCGCTCGCGATATCGAATCCCGGCCTCGCGTTCGAGATCCGAGAGCGGAGTCGAGAAAATGTTTGCCAGCCCGCTGACCAAGTCCGGGGCGCAATGCGAATGCGTGCTGGCCAACACCAGACGCTCACGCCGCACGCCGTACTTTTCCAGCAACCGTTGCGACATCTCGCGCGTCAGGGCGCCGGACAACCCGACCGTGTCGACTGATAACAACACCTGGACCGACTCCCCGACCGCTCGACCTTGCGGCACTTCATCCGTCGCCTTGCGGAATGCCAAGCAGCGGACCGACAGCGGCGAGTCGACGCCCTCGCTCGGCATGTTGCGATTGCCATAACCCGATAGCCGCACCGGTTCCCTGGGCGTGATATCGACCTTGGCAAGCCCGGCTAACCACACCGCCTCACCCGGCGCCGCCGCCTGCGCCAGCAACCGCGTCGGCAGGGCGAGCAGGATCGCGGCGCATGCCCAAAAGGTCGCGTGACGGCGGAAGCCCGAGAACAACTCCAGACTGATCATCGACATCATCGTGGTTCGAGGAACGACAGCAACTCACCGCAGCGGACAAACCGCGCGAACACAACCGCCGGCAACGCCCAGGCAGTCAACAGCGAATAATCGATCGCGTTGGGTGTCGCCCCTAGATTACCCCACACGATCTGCCGACGCACGCATCCGGCAGCGAAAACAGCAGCAACTCGGCACGCTGACCCACCCGCCAAATAGCCCACTTCGGGCGCAAGACCGCTCCCTCAACGGGCCAAAGTCTCACCCCATTTAAACACAAGTTTTTTCCCTGGCGGAGCGTAAGGCGGGTGGCCCTCTCCGAAGGCCTGATGATGGTATCCGCGACCGGCATACCGCACTTTTAGGTGAACTGCTTTCGGCATCACCAATCCAGCTCTGCCGCGGAATGCGTTCAACCACCGGCTAACTCTACCCGACCACCAGCCGAGCGCGTGACGCTGCGGTCGCAATGCGGGCGATGCTGCCGGCATTGAACTCCAGAAAGTCCGACTCGACCCCGTCCGAGAAAATCACGCCGCCGGCCGGCATCTGCGATTCCACCACCAGATCATCGCCGTCGGCAAGGCTGCCCATGACCAGGGACGCTTTCGTCGTTCTGCTGACGAACGGCTCACGCACGGCCCACAGTAGCCGACGATCCTCCCAAGCCATGCGTGGTCCCTGGTCGGGTTGCGGAAGGCCGAGGAACGTGGCCACTCCACCAGCCATGTTGAATACGGACGACATCCACCCGGTCGACCCCGCCCCAGTGCAGACCAGAATCCCGCTGGAAGATTGCTCTTCCTGCAGGTCTCCCGTGCGAATCTGATAGCGAGCCGACACGTGGCTGTTTACGCCCACGAACAGGTCGTTGAACGCCAGCAAGGTTTGCCCGTCGTGCAACGTAGCCTGGGCGAGCGTGACGTCGCGGAGCCGCGCTTGCCGCTTCAGCACATGCTGAACGACCGGACGGACTTCGTGCAACTGGAACGGCAGGAGCACACCATCGAACCGGGCCGGATCCGGGTTGACGCCAATGATCGGCACTTCCAGCGAGTATTTCGCCGTGTTGGCCACGAGACCATCCTGTCCGATCACCACCACGGCGGCACACAGGCCGAAATCGAAATTCGGCAAGTACTGCCGATCGACCACTTGCACCGGAAACCCGAAGTCGAGTGAACTGACCAACTGCTGAATCGATTCCTGGTACGCGCGGTCTTCGGTTTCAATGCTCTCGAAGTCCTCATCGGCCGCCTGCTCGGACAGGGCCACGGCCTGGGGGACGTCCAGGTTTTCGGTCGCCGCTAGGGCTCGTGATCTGCGAAAGACGAACTTGGCTTGTCCCAGGGTTGACCAGCGACGAAGCACTCCCTTGAGTCGTGTTTCACGCGTGACCACGGCGATTCTCGGCTGCTGGTTCAGCATCCCGTCACTCCTGGCCGCGGTTTAGCAGGGTCGCTAGCAAGTCGGGAGAAATATTCAGTTGGCCGATCTTTTCGGCGTTACTTGCCAGTTGGTCGAAGGCGGACGAGATCAACGTTGCGGGTTGGACCGCGCCCTGCATGGCCAGCAGCGTTCGCCAGTCAACGTCCCGGACCGGCTTCAGCATCGCCTCCAGCGCCGCCGCGCGCGCCGCCGATTCCTTCTGCTGGTTCGCCACCCGTGAATCGACCAACTCCGCACGCTGATGCTCGACGGCAATCTCAGCTTGCATTTCCGTCTCACGAACCTGCCGACGCTTCTGGGCGACGGCGATCTCGGTGCTCAACTCGTTCTCGCGGATCGTCCGCTCCAGTTCGACGGCGGTGTTTCGACGCTCGTAAATCGCCTCGTCCGCCTGTTTCAGCAATTGCTCGCGAGCCTGCGCCTGCAGGGCTTTCGCCATTTCCGGGTGGGGCTTGAGCGACGCGATGGCGACCGAGAGCACGTCGATGCCGAGTTGGCCAATCGTCTCCGAGCCGCGGAGTGCCTCGGCCACCGACTCGACCAATTCGACCGAGCTGACCAGGACCGCCTTGAGTGGCCGTGACTGGATGAAGGCCCGCGCTCCCGCTTGAGCGGCCTGAACAAGCCGCTCCCCAAGTTTCGAAGGGTCATCCGACTGATAACGTTGCCGAACGTCGACCGTGTAATCGAGCAACGACGCGATCTGGATCGCGTCGCGAATGCGGTAGGTCAGCGTTCCCTGGACCGTCACTTCCTGGAAGTCGGACGAAACCTCGGTGAAGGCGAACGGGACATCGACGCTGTTGATCGGGACGAGCGCGATCACGGAAGTGGGCGCGAAATAAAACAGCGACAGCCCGGCCCCGTGCTTTCGGATCGTCCCACCTTGGTAGAGCAGAACGTAATTGGTCGCCGGCACCTTGAGATAGCGAATTCCCAGCATCGACGGCACCCCGCTGATCAAGTTCGAAGATAAGACAGCGTTTGATCGTAATTACCGGCAACTCGCCTGTCACGCCATTCCCGGCGCGGTGCCGTCCACGATTCGCGCCACCCACCGCGGGGTGATGATTTTCGTTCCCCGGATGATTCGGAAGATTCGGAAGGTGCCAGCCATTTTCTGTGCGGTTCACAAGTTCACAACGCACGGACGGTATTAGACACAGCGCGAGCTCGCTCAATGACGATTCCCAGACGATTCAGGAACCGAACGACGCCCTTCGGGTCAGGTCTCTCGATGTTCTCGAAACTCGCCTGATGAGCCTTTACGGTCGCCAGCGTTTTCAGGGCGTTGTGGGAATCGCACGTTCACGAGTAACGGCGGATGCACTGGGAAACGCGAGCGGCTCGCGACGCAGTCCGCGATAAACCTGAAAACACCCGAAGTGGCTGGTCGACAACTTTTCGATCAGCAACTCCGCCTCTTCGCGGCGCGCCGGTTCGAGCCGCACCGCTTCACGGACCCACCGCTGGGCGGCTGATGTCTTCTGTGTGTCTTCGTAAAAGTATGCCAGCAGCAGGGCGTGGTTTCCCGACGGTGCCGATCGCATCAACTCCAGATAGGCCCGCTCGGCCCCCTGCAGATCGCCCGCTTTACGTCGACAAAAGCCTTCGCCCCGCAGCGCGGTCTGCAACTCCGGTGACCCCTCGATTGACTCGCCGGATTCCCTCAACAAGTTTTGGCCCAAGACGTACTGGCCGACCGCTTCGCGCCACGACTGGCGAGCTTCCATCATCGTCCCGCGAAGCAGCGCGGCCTCGACGGATTGCGACGCCGCCGGGAACTGCTCGAGGTAGCCCAGCGCCAGGTCTGTTTTGCCCAGGATCGCGAGGAACCGGGCTTGCTGTAGTGCGTCCTCTGCACTGCTGGGCGGATGGGGGACTCGCTGTCGAGCCTGCTCAATCCGGTCGTATTCCGCTTGCACCTCTCGGAAGGCCTCCGCGACCGATCGTCCTCGCCAACTCGAGTTCGGCGCGAGTCGTAGAACCGTCAACAACTCGGAACGAGCTTCGCCGATCCGCGTGCTCTCACTGAGTTCCTCAAACCGCTTCCAGCCGTACTGGCACCTGACCTGCACGAACACCAGCGGCATCAGGACCGCCGCCACCGCGGATGTGACCATTGCCGCTCCATGCGATTGGCGAGCGATTTCGATCATCAGCCGCTCGAGTTTGCCTGCGGACAAGCTCACGAGCACCAGCACTCCGCCGACCGAAAATAGGATCGCCAACATGCTCCGAAGCGCAGCGCCACCGCCAAAGGTCCCCGCAGCGATTCCTGATGCCTCCCAAGCCCCGCGATCGACCGCCAAGTTCAGAACCGCCAACACGACGATCGAAAAGCCGATCAAGCCGAATCCAGCGAACCCGGCGACGGAATTCGAAACGCGTCCCGAGACGTGCGCCGCCAACAGGAGGCCCAGCGGCAGGGCAAAGGCCAGCCCAACGAGGAAAACGTCGGTGGTGATGAAAGGAAACAAGCTTCAGGTCTCGGGGTCGAGCAGCTAGAACGCAGACGGTTTGATATTCAACGATGGCGGATCGGGCCGATCCCACTTCCTGACGCACTCCGGCTCGATCAGCAACTTGGAAAAACAGCTGGGATCGGCATCAAGCTGGGCTCGCCGCACCCGACCGACGCCAGATCAGACCGTCGTAGGCGTAGTGCAGGAACGCGACCGCGACGTTGACGGTCAACCACGCCTCCAACCAGCGTTGGTCCAGCCAGTATCCGCCAGCCCCAAGGATCATCATGAAGACTGCCATCATCAAGACCCAGCGTGGAATGATCCAGCCGAGTAAACCGAGTGCGGAAGTGTCCTTGCCCCGCTTCCTATGCAGCGTCCAGCCGACCACCGCCAAGTACTCGGTCGCATGAAACAGGGCCGACGCGGTGGCAAAGGCCAGCACCATCCCGGGTCGCTGTTCATGCACCGCCCAGAGCATGCCGAGATACAAGCCACAGACGCTGGCTCGATAGACGAGGCCGCCGCCCTCCAAGGCGAACGGGGCCCGAGCCGCGCGGGCCAACAGCACGATCGGGATCACGAGCACGACGAAATCGAATTGGGCCAACCCGAGTTCCAAGTTCTCGAGCGACCAAGTGGTCCCCGCGACGCGAAAAATGACATAGAGCAGGAACAGTCGGAAAGCCCACTTCTCCCAACTCGGCTCAGCGACTTGTCCGGCCGATTGGCGAGAATACAACCGCGCGATCCCGTGGTGCTGTGCGGAAAAATGCCAAGCGTTCCAAAGGTAGTCGATGGCCAACAGGCAGGTGAGACTGCCGGTACCGAAACGAACTCCGAGGGTAACCGCCACGACCGCGACCGCGATGCCGACAAACAGTCCACTTCGCGATCGGAATCGCTGGCGATCACCGAAGACCAGCAACAGGGTGACCCAGCGGTGGGGAGTCGTGATGAAGTAGACCTGCCAAAACAGCAGCCCGTCCCGTCTGCCGAAACCGTCCGTGGCCCCCAGCCAAATCAACAACGGCCAGAGGACATTGGCCACCAATAGCAAGTCAAAAACGGGATGGACGAGCCAGCCCGACGTGGCGGCGGCGGTGCGATCGGTCAACCGAGCACGAGGGGCGGCGGTCAGTAATGAATCCGGTGCGATCGTCATCGATGCATTCCGTGACGAGCCCAGCCCAAGCCGCTGTCAAAGGTCCCTTCGTGATCGCTTCGTCCGAGCCACACGAATCGACGGCCCGGGCTCGTACTTACTTCGATAATTCCAACGTCAGTTCGTTCGGCCCGTCCGCTTTGACTTCGGTCATCAGCGGCGAATTGGCCGTGTCGGCATAAGTGAAAGGAATCCGCTTTGCCACCGGCACCGTGAACTCGCCGGAGGTATCCTCGGCCCCTTCGACATCGGTATCGCCCACGGTCTCGATCTCTTCAACGGTCGACTGCATGACAATCACACGGAACTTGCCTGCCATCGAGCCATCGTCGGGGTCGTAGGTGGACATCGTGAACTTGCCCTCTTTGTCAATCGTCCCGCCGGCAGCCTTCCCCAGCTGGTTGTCGAGCGGTACGAACGAGATCGCCCCGCCACCCATCATGGGCTCCCCATCAAACAACACCACCCCTTTGGTCGGATAAACCTCAACTCGGTCCCCCGAGCCGCAACCCGCGAACAAGGACAGCAGTCCGAGTGCGAAAAGATGACAAATAGGGAACGGACGGACGCTTCGGTCGGACATGGAGGACTCTCGTAATCGGTGGGTCATTCGCTGCGTGGGATTTCACCACCCGCACGCGTTCCTATGGCTTGCCAAACATCGAGTGCGATGCTGTCGGAATAAAAGCTGACGCTGCCATCGGCCAGACAGCCGAGCACGCCCCCCGGATGATAGCCGCGGGCGGCGGAGTAATTTTCGGTGTAGGGAGAGCCGATCTGCACGCACGGCATGCGCTCAGCCGGTTCGCTGCGACACCCCCAGACGCCATCGGGCACGGTGCTGTTGGGGCCGGTCCTGGTCGTCAACAAACTCGCACACATCGCGCCGTAGGCCCACACGCCGCGAGTATCTTGGTGTCGATTCGAGCCGGTGACGCGAAACTTCAGTTCGCTCACCATCAGGGTGTTGGACGTCCCGTCGCGGACATCCGCCATGCTGAGCCTCCCGTTATTGGCCATCGGCCCCCCGACGGCGCCATTGCCGGTGTGGACACTGCCGTAGCCGCCCTTACCGTAATTCGCCCCATAGTTGCCACGCCCCAAGTGCTCCATGCCGGTCCCGTTGGCGAACTGATGATCCGCCGACGGGTGACTGGGGCAACTGAAGGCCGGGAGGGGCTTGCTTCCGACGGTCATGCCACGGTTGATGTAAACACCGTTGCCATACCAGTCCACGACTTCCGGCCGCTCCCGTCCGATCGTGACAACTTCCTCCCACAGCGCCGGCTGCTCCATGAACGGCAGGATGAACGCTGCCCAGTTGGCACCCATCGCCGGCGTGCCGGAGCCGTTAGCCCCGTTGGGGTTGGGATCCCGCGGATTGACGACGCCCGGGGTGAAAACCCGATGGGTGTCGTGATAATTGTGCAGGGCGAGGCCCATCTGTTTCAGGTTATTCTGACACGACATCCGCCGGGCCGCTTCACGCGCCGATTGCACGGCCGGCAGGAGCAAACCCACCATCACGCCGATGATGGCGATTACGACCAACAGTTCCACCAACGTGAACCCGGACGATCCATGGCGTCCGCTTCGTTTTAAGCGGCATCGTTTGATAATCATGTTTTCCATGAGTGGCCCCGGCGTGAAATGAGTTATCGAGCGGTCGCCAGCGGGCGGCCAACTGGCTGTTAGTTTCGGATCCTAACAGCGGCGGATGAAGATTGAATGAACGAACGTGGTTTATTCAAAAAGCCATCCGAAAAACGCAAAATCCACGCGTCCGCACGGCGCCACCCCTCCCCGCCGAATACCATCTTCGCGGAAAGCTCTCTCGCGCGACGCAGCGAAATCGACCGCAAAGGACGGGACTTCCTGACTTTTCTCAAATTGGGACGCCGACTCGCCAATTGGCGTTGGGAATGCGCTAAACGTAGTCGGATGCTAATTGCCATCGAGGCCTTCTAGCCCAACGCCGCCTTAGGACCTTACCTGCTGCCCCCGTTTTACAGGCAGCAGTCATTAGCGATTGAACCGGATTCCTAACGCACCTCTTTTTGTTGCCTTGAACCGTTCTCGCAAAATATATGCGAGCAAAGGCGGGATCCCACGTCGCGGCGTCTCTCCGAGACGCCGGAATCTTCGAGTCTCGGAGAGACTCGCCTACGTGGGGCGCACGCGTGGGCCGCCTACGTGGGGCGCACGCGTGGGGCGCACGTGAACGCCAAACAACCGCCCGGGCCGGGAGTCGGCAGGCCCGTGTGTTGCTGACGCATTCGCCTCAAGTAACCTGGGCCGAAGCGTGGTCTAAAAATTCCGTCGCTTCGATTTTTCCCGAGTTTGGCAAGAACTGGCAGCTTTCCACAGATTCGAAAGGTGCCAGCCATATTCTGATCGGTTCACAAGTTCACAACAGATTCGAAAGGTGCCAGCCATATTCTGATCGGTTCACAAGTTCACAACGTACGGACGGTATTAGACGCAGCGCGGGCTCGCTCAATGACGATTTCCAGACGATTGTGGAACCGAACAACGCCCTTCGGGCAGGTCTCTAGATATTCTCGCTTCGCAAGGTGCCATCCATTTTCTCGGCGGTTCACAAGGTACGGACGGTTTTAGGCATAGCGCGCGAGACGGTCCGGCGTGGCGAACGGCGATGGGCCAGTTTCCAACTCGCAGCTAGCGAGGGCTCAGACTTGCCAATAGCCAGGCAGTCTACTTGGCCAGAGACCGCTGAATGAGTCCAGCGTCGGACGATTGTCATCAGCCGTATCCCGCTCTGCAGGGCGGCTCTGACTTGCGCTCTGGTCTGGCGATGCTACGGGGGACGTTAGCTGACGGGCGCGACGACCGTTACGCGGCGACGAAAAATGCTCGGGCGGTCTTTTGGCCGCGGTGCCAACCTCGGCCATGGCACTTTGCGTCTTCAGCCATCGCTGGCGACGATCCCGCACACGAGCCTCGACCAAAATACTTCTTAAAATTCCACACCAGCTCACGCCACATCGACGCGTCAATCCCCTGCGCTGCCAGCAATTTTGCTAGCCGTGGTGGGATCTTGGCACTCACCCCGTCAAACGCCTGCTGGGCCGTCCAGCGCAGCAAATCGAAGTAACTCCGCCAACTGAGCTGCAAGAACCCCTTGTCGCTAGCCCGCATCCCCGAAGTGTGTGCCTGGGCCTGTTGCGAGAGCGTTTGCGGATCGAGTTGCAGCGGTGCCAACCACTGGTCGCGGCGGATGCGGCGTCCCGTCGGAGACCGCTTCTTCACCCGCCGCTTCGCCTTCAGCACCGCCACCGGTGTCTCGCGAATCTCCTTGCCCGCCGCGGCCGTCGCGATCGGTACCAAGTCAAAGGCCGCCGAATCGATCATCTCGCCCCGTTCACCTCGGTGTCGGTCATACGCCGAAGTGTGGATCGCCGCTTCCGGCTTTGACACCATCGCGGCCCGCACCGGGTTCAGGTCGACGTACATGGAACAGGCCAACAGCCCCGCCTCGTCGACGATCCGAAGGGCCTTGAATCGACCTTCCCAAAACCGGCCGGGGCACTGGTCCTGCCGATTGGCCATCCGGGCGATCGGCTCGGAGAGGGCCCGCATGAACCAGGAGATATCCGATAACCGCTGGCGGATCAGTGCCAGCCTTTCGGGCTGGTTGACCAGCATCTGGACGTCGTTCTCAGTCGGCTCGGCAAGGTGCTCTTCGAGTCGGCGGCCCGGAAAAACTCTCAGCCAACGGATAGCGACTTGTTCGTCGGACCACTGGGCAACGACGTCCGGTCGGTTGCGGAGGATCAGATGGAGGTGGTTGCTCATGACGGCGTAGGTCAGCACATCGATCCCGAAAACGGAAGCGAGGGCTTCCATGCGTCTGCGGATCCACTCGCGTCGGAACGAAAAATCCTTACCGGAGACGGGATCAACGCCAGCCAGAAATGCCCGTCGGACGCACCGCTGGACGGCATGCACGACCGCGATTTCGCCGGAAACAAACTGATCGGACCGAGCGGGCCTGCCCATGAAACACCTCCGAGAAAGCGTAAAGATTGCCAAATTAGATCAGACCGCCAAGGCAGACGCGAGCAGAAAGTGGGTGGCACCGTCCGAAGGCAGGGGCCACATTTGGGGGGATGCGATTTAACCGATCCTTCACAATAAGCATGTCGTTTCATCACAAACGCATCCTTAAGTTAAGTAGTAATTGATTAGACGGTCGTCCTTGCCCGTAGATCGGTTGGGATTGCGAGCGCCAAATTCAGCCGCGGCGATCCGGGACGAAGAATCTTCGTTCGCGGGAACGAATCGCGCAATCCGATGCGATCTCGACTCGTGCATCCGGCGTCCGTTGTTGAGCACCACACCCCAGCAAAGGGCTGCGTGTTCTCGTACACGGGGGATCGTTCACAAATCTCGGCAATCCGATCCGGTTTGAGTCGATGGCATTCGAAATTCAAGGTGTTGGCAAAATGAATCGCTTCCTTCTCGCGATATTCCCGCTCGTGTTGCTGTTTGCCGGTTGCGGTGAGCCTTTGAAGGCTGACTTTGAGGTTTTCAATGACCTGCATCCGGTCACGGGCAAAGTGCGATTCAAGGGAGAACCGATCCCCGAGGCATCGATCCGTCTGCATCCGATGCCGCTGGGTTCCGGCGGTCCGGTGATCTCCGCCGTGGTCGATCAAGAGGGTACCTTCCAGGTCTACACCTTTCGCCCCGAAGGCAAAGGGCTCGGGGCGCCTGCGGGCGAGTACCGAGCCACCATCTCTTGGTTCGGCCCGACCGCTGGCTTGAGGGAAGAGCAGAAGGACGAACTGAAGGAATTGCTCCCGGCTAAATACGGGCGACCGCAAACCTCGCCCGTGAACATTCAGGTTGCCGCCGGTGAAAACGAGGTCAGCACGATCAGCCTGGACTGACGAGCCGACCCGGCATCAGGCCCCAAGTCGGGCCGGAGGTACGCGTCCGCTGCCTAGCAGACTGCGAGCAGGTGACAAGTCGCTGGCCTGCCGCTCCGGCAACACGATCTCTCGGGCGAAATCGAGTGGTGATTGAAACGCCCCATGACGGCAACTGTCTGTCGCAGCTGCCGCGACCGTCCTGAGACCGAAACGTAAAACTTCAAAACATTCTGATAGGATTTAAAATGATGCGAAACCGAATGATAAACGCCCGGCGACCCGGGTTCACGTTGGTGGAATTGTTGGTCGTGATCGCGATCATCGGTGTCATGGTTGGGCTGTTGCTGCCGGCCGTGCAAGCCGCTCGCGAAGCCGCTCGACGCATGCAGTGCGGCAACAACTTGAAACAATTGACGCTCGGCCTTCACAACTACGAAAGCTCATACAAGACGCTGCCCCCGAGCCGAATCACGTCGGGGGAATCTCGCCACAGTTGGTCGGCGTTCATGTTGCCATTCATCGAGCAAACCGCAGTTTATGATATTTACAACTTCAACGTCCGCTGGTGGCGTGAGGTAAACTTCCCGGCGACACAAACGATGATCCCGTCATACGTTTGTCCCTCCAGCCCCAGCACCCGGATGACGCCCAACGCCGCCGCGCAGGCTAATCACGTCGTCGTGCCGGCAAACGGGTTCGGGCCGTCCGATTATTCGTCGACCAACGAAGTTCGGCGGTCGTTCTTCGAAGCCAACGGCTTGCCGTTCCCTGCCGGCATCCTGCGTGGATCGCCCGGAGCGATGGATCGCAATCGTGCGACCAGATTGGCGGACATCATCGACGGCTTGTCCAACACGATGATGCTCGCGGAACGCTGCGGACGGCCAGAGATCTACTTCGCCGGCAAGCGCCCCTCGGGTGTCGTTGTCGCCGACGGCTGGGGCTGGGCGGATTACGACAGCACATCCGGCAGTGTGAACGGCGCGTCGAGGGACGGGACGTTGCTCAACGTAACCGCTAGCAGTGCTCCCTTCGCGACGACAATTCATGGCGGTTGCGCGATCAATTGCACGAACAACAGCGAGTACTACTCGTTCCACCCCGGCGGCATCAACATCAGCCTGTCGGATGGGTCGGTACGCTTCATCAGCGATTCGATCAACGCGGCGACGTTGGGTGCTTTGATCACGCGCGCTGGCGGTGAAGTCGTCAACGGCGAGTTTTGATCCTTCGAGTCTGATCAACCCGAGCCGTGCGAGCGGCGTCGCTTTCGAGGCGTGATGACGGTATGGACGCATCAAGGCTGCGATTCCCGCTCGGCGGGTGCTTGACGCTGGCAGTCAGCGTGCTGGGGATTTTGCGGCCCGGCGCGGCCGCGGAGCTCGAGATGAACCCGGTAGGCTCGTATGCGACCGGGTTGTTCGGTAAATCGGCGGCGGAGATTCCGGCCCATTGCCCATCGACACAGCGGGTCTTCGTTGTGAACGCGGAATCGGGTCGGGTCGACGTGCTCAGCATGTCCGATCAGGGGCAACTGAAACCCCTCGGTGAAATCGATCCGACGACCGATTTGGCCGGTCCGATGAAGGCGGTCAACAGCGTCGCCATATCGCGGGGCCGGGTGGCTGTCGCGGTGGAGTCAGACCCGAACACCGACCCGGGGGCAGTCGCCTTTTACGATACGCGGACGCTCCGGTTTTTGGGCTCGGTCCCGACCGGGGCGTTGCCCGATATGGTCGCTTTTTCTTCGGATGGCCGATGGGTCCTGGTCGCGAATGAGGGCGAGCCCAACGTCGATTACAGCGTCGATCCCGAAGGCACGGTGACGGTCATCGACTTGGCGGACGGGATCGACCAGGCGGTCGTGCGGACCGTCGATTTTCGGGACTGGAACGCGGGTGGTTCACGAGCCCAGGAGTTGCCACGACTGACCGCGGCCGGCCTGCGGGTATCAGGCCGCGTTACCCTGAGCTTGGAACCCTACACCAGTCGTCCGGCGACCTTCGCTGAAGATGTCGAGCCGGAATGGATCGAAATCAGCCAAGACAGCGCTACCGCGTTCGTCTGTCTTCAGGAAAACAACGCGATCGCGGAAATCGACATTCCCACCGCCAAGGCAAAACGGCTGATTCCGCTGGGGTTCAAAGACCATGGCCGTGTAGGGAATGAGCTTGATGTCAGCGACAGAGACGGTGGCATTCGGATCCAGTCATGGCCGGGACTTCTGGGCGTCTTCCAACCCGACACGATCCGGCTTTATTCCACCAACGGGCGTTCCTACCTGGTGACCGCCAACGAAGGCGACGCNNTACCTGGTGACCGCCAACGAAGGCGATTCACGCGTTCGGCCCTACGCGGACGGCTTGATCAACGGAGTCCCCGAAGGTGCCGTCTTTACCGACGAAGTGACCCTGAAGCATTGGCCGCTTGCGGGAAGCGTCTTTGAGGACTCGTCCGGAGACGGCGATTTGGGACGTTTGCGAATGGTTCGCGATTTGGTCGATACCCATCTGGATCAGCAGGGACGCCCGACAAAGTTATTCGCCTTCGGCGGTCGATCCTTTTCGATTTTCGACGTGGAAACGGGCGAAATTGTATTTGACAGCGGCAGTGACTTCGAACGGATCACGGCCGAGCGTTTCCCCGAAAACTTCAACGCCAGCAACGACTCCGTCGCTTTTGACAATCGCAGCCGGAGCAAAGGGCCGGAACCGGAGGGGATCGCGGTCGGCGAGTTGGACGGCAAGACGTACGCGTTCATCGGGCTCGAAAGGATCGGCGGGATCATGGTGTACGAAATTACCGACCCGCATCACGCCCGGTTTGTCGCGTACGTCAACAACCGCAACTTTTCGGTTTCGCCGCGACGGGCCGATGGTTCTGCGAACCCGGACGCCGGTGACAGCGGGATCGAAGGATTGATCTTCATCCCCCCACATCAGTCGCCGAGTGGAAAACCTCTGTTGGTGGTCGGAAACGAGAGCAGCGGCACGACAACGGTTTGGGCACTCAGCTCAACTGGGGTAGCCAAACCGTAGTCTGCCAGCCATCAGCTCGACGGGCGGCGACCGGCGTGCCTGCTACCCGTTACCTCTCCGGCTAATACCCTCTTCGCACAAAGTTCTCTCTCGCGACGCGGCGAAATCGACCGCAAAAGACGGGATTTTCTGAGATTTTTTTTAAATGGGAGGCCAACTCGCCCATTCGCGTTGGCAATGCGATAAGCGTGGGCGCACGCTAATTGCCATGGAGGCCTTCTAGCCCAACGCCGCCTTACGACCCTACCTGCTGCCCCGTTACAGGCAGCAGTCCTTAGCGATTGAACAGCACACCTAACGCACTTCTTTTGTTGCCTTGACCGTTCTCGCGAAATAGCTGCGGGTAAAGCGGGAACCCACGTCGCGGCGTCTCTCCCAGACGTCGGAAACTTCGAGTCTCGGAGAGTCTCGCCTACGTGGGGCCCACATGTGGGGCGCACGTGTGGGGCGCACGTGTGGGGCGCACGTGTGGGGCGCACGTGTGGGGCGCACATGGGCGCCAAACAACCGCGCGGGCCGGGAGTCGGCAGACCCGTGTGTTGTTGACGCATTCGCCTCAAGTAACCTGGGCCGAAGCGTGGTCTAAAAAATCCGCCACCTCGATTTTTCCCNNGGCGGAGAATTAGATCCTACGGAGTGAATTACCTGAGCGGATCACGCTGAGCAATCAAGAAAGGCGGAAGTTGGTTCGGCACGGCAAAAAGCTGGGGCCAGGATCAAGCAGCCGGGGGCCAGGAACAAGGACCTGATCTCGATCGTCAGCTACTCGAGGTTCCGCAACTAGGTCCGGCAAATGGAGGACGTGGCTGGCTTTTGCGTGGTCAGCGAAAGGCGCCTGGATCATAAGTTCATAAGGTCATATCCTTCGCCGCGCGGAGGACTGGTACAATCTTTGTCGTTGCCATTCGGCCCGGGGAACCTGCCGCCGGTGCGGGACAGCGACGATCCGCCGGTCGTCGATTTGAAGAAGCACGGGATCGGTTGCGACCGCGAGCTCGGCGGGCACCTGAAGTCGTATCGGGCGGCGTGAGTAGCTTGTCGGCCCGAAGGTTGACGGCATTGCCCTTCGCTGCTGTGCCGCCTTCACATCCGACGCCGTCGCCTGCCGCGTTCCGGGGGCAAACTCATCCAATGCTCCGTGCCAAGCGTGCATCCCGCCGCGGTCGGCCCCAAAGCTCACGCGGTTTCGGTGTGGCGACATTTTTGCACCACGCGGTTCTTCATTGCTTTCGATTTTCTTTAAATTTAACTATGCAACCGCTTCGTCTTTTGAAGGGACT
>DITY01000057.1:1953-16349 GCA_002422955.1 Planctomycetaceae bacterium UBA6172 | reverse complement strand
GCGAGTCTGCCTTCGGTATCCGCTTCTTGCAGGACCACCCTGATGCCCCGATTCGATCTCAGCCCCAGACCTTCCACCGAACTCGTGCTTCGCGCTGCCGACCGAGTGCGAGACCTTCGCGTTCGTAGCCTGCTGGTCAAACTGCTCACCCTCTGGGCCGGACTGTCGATCGGGCTGCCCGTGGCCTTCGCCCAAACGCTCGATCCGACAACGACGCGTCCCGCCGAGGGGATTCGGCGGTCGCGGCCCAACATGACGGCGCTGACCGGTGGCAAGGTCGTGATCGGTCCCGGGCAAACGTTGGAGCCCGCGACGGTGCTGATCTCTGGCCAGACGATCGTGGCGATCGGGCAGCGGTTGGCCGTACCGCCTGGCGCCGAGGTGCTCGAACTGAGCGGCAAGACGATCTATCCGGGGCTGATCGACGCGGCCGCTGGAACGGCGGGCTTGCCCGAAGGCCCCTCCGCGGCAAACGATCGCGCCGCGGGCGGTTTGACCCGTCACTGGAATCGCTTCGTCACCCCCGACAACGCCCCGGTCGTGCCCCCGGCTGACCGCAACGGCAATGATCTGCTCGCCGACGCCACGGAGCTTCGCCAACAGGGGATCACGCTGCGGTTGGTCTCGCCACGAAGCGGAATCTTCGGTGGCTGGGGACATGCCGTGTTGGTCGGTGGCCCGCCGTCGCAAACGCCGTTGCTCCGCAGCCGAGTCGCCCAAACGCTGCGGTTGACGATCCCGCAGGGTGATAACTCGAGCGAGTTTCCACGCTCGCCGATGGGCGCCGTGGCGTTGGTCCGACAAACGTTGCTCGACGCCGATTGGCAGCACCGCGCGACGTTGGCGCACCAGGCCGATGTCCGCGTTCCCGCGCCGGAGCTCGATGGGGCGCTGCAGACGCTGGCGGCGGCGATGCGGGAAGAACGCTTCATCATCGATTGCCCCAACGAACGTTTCGTCGGCCGAGCCGAAGCGGTGGCCCGCGAGTTTTCACTCTCGACGATCCTCCGTGGCTCCGGACGTGAATACCAGCTACTCGATTCGGTCGCGTCGGCCGGCCGCACGCTGCTGCTCCCGGTCGCGTTCCCCAAGCCGCCCGAGGTCGAGACGAGCGAGGATGCCGCGGACGTTACCTTGACGGAACTGATGCATTGGTACTTCGCCCCGGAAAACCCGGCGCGGTTGGCCGAGGCCGGTGTCCGTTTCGCGCTGACCACCGACGGTCTGAAGAAGCCAACCGAGTTTCTCGATGGCGTCCGCGCCGCGGTCCGCCGGGGCCTCGATCGCGAAGTCGCGTTGGCCGCGATGACGACGATCCCCGCCGAATTGCTCGGTGTCGAAGGCCGAGTCGGCTCGCTCGCCACGGGAAAACTGGCGAACCTGCTGATCACCGACGGCGACCTGTTCGAACACTCGACGCAGGTCTTGGAAACTTGGGTCGCTGGCCGGCGTTATCGGCTGAAGCCCGAGGTCGGCACGCCGCGGACGGACGGGTTTGCCAGCGGCCGCTGGGCGGTGAATCTCGATCCCGCGGTCGGCGGAATCAACCAGCTCGAATTGTCGCTCCAGCTCGATGGCCGCACCGCCGCGGCGCCCGGATCGTGGAAAGGCGAGTTGAAGCTCGCGGCCCCAGCCGGTCCGCCCGTGGTGAATCCGCAGCCCGCAACGTCCGCCAAGCCGGCGGATGGAACGGCCACCGCGGTCGCGGAGTCGACAACGGGTGGGGCGGTCGCCGAGCAACCCGCCGAAGAAGCCAAGCGGAGCTCGGTCAAGTTGACCGACTTGCTGGTCCAGCGAGATCGGTTGACGGCGACCTTCGACGCCGAAGCGCTCGATCCCCGCTTGTCGGCGGGCTTCGCCAGGCTGTCGATCTTGCTAGCCGCGCCGCCCACGAACGACGCCCCGTCGCCCACTCCGGATCCCGCGCCGGCGGACGGCACCGTAACGACGCCAGCCGTTATCGATCGCGCGGCGGAGTACTGGATCGGCGAAATCGTCTGGGCTGACGGATCAAGCTCCCGTCCCCGGTTCACGGCGTTCACGCCCACACCGCCCCCCGCTGAGCCGACGGAGTCGAAGCCGACCACGGAACCCACCGAGACCAAGCCATCTGAGCCTACCGACACGAAGCCCGCGGAGCCCAAGTCGCCGGCCCCGCCGACCTGGATCGCGGTCGATTGCGAGCCCAATCGCCCCCTCGGCGCGGCCGGGTTCGATGCGCTGCCGACCTCACCCACAGCCGTCCTGTTTCGCGGCGCCACGGTTTGGACCTGCGGGCCCGCCGGGATCTTGGAGACCAGCGACGTGTTGGTCGTCGACGGCAAGATCGCCGCGGTCGGTCGCGAATTACCGGCTCCCGAGGGTTGCCAAATCATCGAGGCCGCGGGCCTGCACATCAGCCCCGGGATCATCGATTGCCATTCACACATCGCGACCGATGGCGGCGTGAATGAAGCGTCGCGGGCCGTCACGGCGGACGTTCGCATCGGCGACTTCATCGATCACACCGACATCACGATCTATCGGCAACTGGCGGGTGGCGTGACAACGGCGAACGTGCTGCACGGCTCGGCGAACCCGATCGGCGGCCAAAATCAGGTGATCAAGCTGCGGTGGGGTTCGGACCCCGATGGCTTGCGTTTCGCCGCGGCTCCTCCGGGGATCAAGTTCGCCCTCGGTGAAAACGTCAAACGGAATACCTGGCGAGACGAAGCGGATTCCCGCTACCCGCAATCGCGGATGGGGGTCGAGCAATTGCTGCGCGATCGCTTCATCGCCGCACGCGAATACGACGCGTCGTGGCGGGCCTGGCAAGCCGGCCAACGCAGCGGTTTGCCGCCGCGTCGGGACCTGCGACTGGAAGCGTTGGCCGAAGTGCTCCGCGGCCAACGCTGGGTGCATTGTCACAGCTACCGACAGGACGAGATCGCGGCCCTGCTGCGAGTGCTGACCGAGTTCAACGTGCAGGTCGGCACCCTGCAACACATCCTCGAAGGTTACAAGGTGGCGGAGGTGTTGGCCGAGAGCCAGGCCATGGCTTCGACCTTCGCCGACTGGTGGGCTTACAAGTTCGAAGTCTTTGACGCGATCCCTTTCAACGCCGCGGTGATGGCCCAACGGGGGATTGTCGTGTCGATGAACAGCGACGACCGTGAACTGGGGAGGCATCTCAACATCGAAGCGGCCAAGGCGATGCGGTATGGCGGCGTCGACGCCCAGGAAGCGCTCAAGATGGTGACGCTCAACCCCGCCAAACAACTGCGAATCGAACACCTCGTCGGTTCGATCGAGCCGGGCAAGGACGCGGACCTGGTGCTCTGGAGCGGTAAGCCGCTGTCGATCACTTCCCGCTGCGAACAGACCTGGGTCGATGGCAAGCCGTTCTTCTCGAGACAGCGTGATCTCGAACTCACGAACCGCCAAGGTGGACTGCGGACCGAGCTGATCCAGGCGGTTTTGGCGACGAAGAAGAACAAGCCGCGTCCGTCCGGCAAGGATCCGGCGGCGGGCGAAACGTCCCCGGATCGTCAGGGCCTGCCCGAAATCCCGCTGCTCGCCGAAGAGCTGCGATGGCCTCGCGAGGACATCTACTGCTCCGCCCGTCGCGGCCATTTGCAATCGCCACTACGCTCGCCCCAGCCGGCGCTCGAAACCTCCACCACCCCAGTCAACCGAGCCGCATCGGCGGGAGCCCAGCCATGATCCGTCGTCATATCCTACGCACCGCCGCCGGTCTGCTGCTGGCGCTGGTCGCTCTACCCGCATCCGCGAACGACCAGATTCCTGGCGAACTTCCCAAGGGCCCCGTGGCGATTGTCGGCGGGACGGTTTATCCGCTCGATGCCGCGACCATCGCCGATGGGGTGGTGCTGGTGGAGGCCGGGCGGATCACGGCCGTCGGCCCCAAAGCCCAAGTGCCGATTCCCGCGGGCGCGGCGATCGTCGACGCTACGGGCAAGAACGTCTATCCCGGCATGATCGATGCCTATTCGGACATCGGCTTGCGCGAGATCGATGCGGTCGATGTGACGGTCGACAACCGCGAAACCGGGCGGATCAATCCCAACGTCCGCTCCTGGGTCGCGATCAACCCGGACAGTGAATTGATCCCCGTGGCGCGGTCCAATGGGGTGCTGACCAGCCTCGTCGCGCCGGCCGGCCCGCTGTTGGCCGGCCAAGCGGGCGTGGTCCGCTTGGACGGCTGGACCTGGGAGGAAATGCTGATGCTCGGCCCCGCCGCGATGGTGATCTCGTGGGACTCGCTCGAAAACCGTGGCGGTGACGACGACTCCCCCCAAGCCCGCGCCTCGGCACGCGAAAAGCGATACCAGGAACTCGACGAGCTGCTGGCACAAGCCGAACGCTATGCCATCCTCCGCGAGGCGAATCCTGACCAGCAACCGATCGATCTGCGACTCGAGGCGCTGGTCGCGCTGGCCCGCGGTCAAGTGCCGCTGATCGCTTCCGCCGATCAGCGCGGCACCATCGAAGCGGCCGTCGCCTATGCCGTCGGCCGTAAGCTGCGGCTGATCATTTATGGCGGCCACGATGCCCCGGCCTGCGCCGAATTGTTGGTCCGCCACCAGGTCCCCGTGATTCTGCCCGGAACCTTCCGTTTGCCGCTCCGCCGCGACGACGCCTACGACTCGGCCTACACCGTTCCCGCACGGCTGCACCAAGCCGGCGTCAAGTTCTGCATCGCTGCCGAACGGAGCGGTTATCCCGGCGGGGCGTCGAATGCCCGGAACCTCCCGTTCCAAGCCGGCAACGCGGTTGCGTATGGGCTGGATCCCAACGTCGCGATCCGCGCGGTGACGCTGTCTGCGGCCGAGATTCTCGGCGTGGCCGGTCAAGTGGGCTCGCTTTCGCCCGGCAAGGAGGCGACCCTATTGGTCGTCGAGGGCGATCTGTTGGAAGTCGATTCCCAAGTCCGCTACGCCATGATTCAGGGGCGTCCGGTCGACCTCGGCAACAAACAGATTTCGCTGTATCGCAAGTACCAAGAAAAGTACCGTCGACTCGAAGGCCGGTGAGACTCATCGCTGGCGACGGGACGACCGGCTTAGGAGCCCTCCCGTGTCGGAACGCATCGCTCGGCTGATCGATATCGAGAATCGTCGCTTCTTCCCCGCGCGGATCGTGATCGCGGGCGACCGCATCGCGGCGATCGATCCGTTCGAGCCATCAGTCGCGGCGGAGGAAGCGTTGCCCTTCGCCCTACCCGGCTACATCGATGCCCATGTGCATATCGAATCGTCGATGCTGGTGCCGAGTGAGTTCGCGCGGTTAGCCGTCGGGCATGGCACCGTCGCCACCGTCTCGGACCCGCACGAGATCGCGAACGTGCTCGGTGTCCCGGGCGTCGACTTCATGATCGACAATGGCCGCCAGGTGCCACTGAAGTTCCATTTCGGCGCCCCGAGCTGCGTGCCGGCGACCGCTTTCGAAACGGCCGGCGCGACGATCGATTCGGACCAGATCGCCACCTTGCTCGCCCGCGACGAAGTGCTCTACCTGGCCGAGATGATGAACTACCCCGGCGTCCTGCACCAGGATCCCGAGGTGCTGGCCAAGATCGGCCATGCGATCCGCGCCGGCAAGCCGATCGACGGCCACGCCCCAGGGCTCCGCGGCCAGGACGCCGCCCACTACGCGACGGCCGGGATCACGACCGATCATGAATGCGTGTCGCTCGAGGAAGCGGTCGATAAGCTCGCGTCGGGCATGCGGATCCTGATCCGCGAAGGGAGCGCCGCCAAGAATTTCGCGTCGCTGTTTCCGCTGATCGATCGCTATCCCGGACGCGTCATGTTCTGCAGCGACGACAAGCACCCCGATGACCTGCTGCAGGGACACATCGACCAACTCGTTCGCCGCGCGGTCCAGCAGGGGGCCGACCTGTTTCACGTGCTCGCCGCCGCCTGCATCACGCCGGTCCGACACTACCGGCTCCCGGTTGGGACCCTGCAAGTCGGTGACCATGCCGACTTCCAGCTGATCGACAACCTGACCGATTTCCGGAACCTCGAAACCGTCATCAACGGGGAGACGGTCGCCCTCAACGGCCGAGCGTTGTTCGGCTCGGTGCCCTGCCCAGCGATGAACCGGTTCGACTGCCAGCCGACCGTGGCCGACGACTTCGCGGTCGCCGCCGATCCTGACTTGTCGGCTCGCTCTGGGGTAATCCGCGACACCGCCGAAGCCCTCGCCGCTTCCGGCGACGCCCCCACCATCCATTCATCCAACTCGGCCAGGGTGCGGGTGATCGAGGCGATCGATCGCTCGTTGTTGACCGGCCAGCGGATCGGGGAGCTGCCGGTGCGGAACGGCCGTGTCGTCGCCGACGTCGAGCACGACCTGCTCAAGTTGGCCGTCATCAACCGCTATCGGCCCGCCCCCCCCGCGGTCGCCTTCATCCACGGCTTCGGCTTACGCCAAGGCGCGATCGCCTCCAGCGTCGGGCATGATTCGCACAACATCCTGGCGGTCGGCGGCGATGACGAAGCGATCGCGGCGGCGGTGAACCTGGTGATCCGACATCGCGGCGGCATCGTCGCGATCGCCGACGATCGCGAACTGGTCCTACCGCTGCCGATCGCCGGCCTGATGACCGACCACGACGGGGCAACCGTCGCGGCCGAATACCAGCGGATCGATCAGTTCGTAAAGGTCGAACTCGGCAGCCCGCTGACCGCCCCCTTCACAACGCTCTCCTTCATGGCGCTGCTGGTCATCCCCCGGCTCAAGCTCAGTGACCTGGGGTTGTTCGACTGCGAAACCTTCAGCCTGCTCGGCTGACCGATCCGGCTCGTGCCGAGGCGGGTGGTCCTGCTTGCCCACCGGTCGCTCAGGGAGCGGCGATCATCTCGCTCAGTTGATCGAGCAAAACGTCGGACGTTTCCGGTTGCACGCGGTTCGTTCCCAGCCAGGTTTCATAACCGCCGAGTTCGTGCTGTGCCGGGCTCGGCAGATAACCGAAGTAGCCGTGAGCCAGCGACACCAGGAAGCCCTTGCCGGGGAGTCGCCGTTTGAAATCCAGCCCGATCTCCGTAAAAATTTCGAACGGCATCGTGCCGATCCAGACGTCGCCGATCCGCAACGCCTGAACCGGGACGACGGTTTCGGCCGGATGCTCGGCCATCGCCACTGCCCGCCCCGCATAGATCCGCGGCAAGTCGGCGCGATTCGATTCCGTCGGCGGTTCGTTCAGTTTGTCCTTAGCCCAGGCCATCAGCGCCGGCGATGGGACGCGCCAGCGAACGGTCGGTTCGCGATAGGCCGCGCCCAACTCGACGTCGCTGCGATAGCTCACTTCGCCCAACGCCTGATGGACTTTGCCCGCGACGTCGTTGGCGACCAGACGCATCTGTTCGTAAGCGGCTTGCCGCGGCCGCGGTTCTCGAAAGTTGATGTTGTTGACGTCACCGCTGGTGCCATTGGCCATCATCGGCACGAACGGGGGCAACTTCGGGTCGGCGCCTTGCAATCGCACCAACTCGTCGCAGAACATGCCGAAATAGTCAGCCGAAACGTCGCCCGAACCGACCCCGCCGACGTAGTGCAGCGAATAGGCCGCGAACAGCCCGATCATCGCGCCGTCCGGTTCACGCACCGCCAAAAACGAAACCTCTGGGTCGGTCGGTCCGGCCGGTCGCAACAACTCCTTGCCCCCTCCCGGCGGATTCATCTTGACCTTGTCGATGTCGCCATAGGGGCTCTTGGCGATGTAACTGTCGGCCATGTACCAACGCCGGTTGAACACATGCTCGGGCGCTTCGGCGATGCCAAACCCGATCTCGGCGGGACGCAACAGGTTCACGGCGCGCGCGACCCCATCGACGATCCGCGTCACGACAAACTGCTGATAAGCATCCGGTTGCTGGTCGACCGCGTACCGGCTGGTTCCCAAAGCGCTAACGGCCGAATGCGTGTGCGTCGCCGAGATCAGCACGTTCTCCTTGGGAATCGCTAGCCGCTCGGCGATCTGAGCCCGGGCCAAGTCGCTGACGCTGCGATGGATACCCAGCAGGTCGCAGACGACCAACGCCAACCGCGTCTTGCCGTCATCGAGCACCAAACAGCGGGCGTGCAATTCGTCATGGATGTGGGCCGCGGGAAACGGCACGAACCCGCCGACCACATCACCACCTAGCGGCGGTGTGATGTTGCTGGTCGCCGCGCCAGCACGCAGCTCGGCCCGGGCGGTGGTGTGCGGTGCGAGCACCACGGCTAGCAGCGCGGTTAGCAGCACGACGCCGCGAATCAAGACGCTTCTCATGACAGGGACTCCCAGAGTGGCGAGAGGGGTGGGCGGGCAAGGGCCGGAGGGCTGACGGGCTGACGGGGGGCAGGATGGCGGAGGGAAGCGTGCCGCTCGGGTTCGGCGGGGCCTGCCGGTTCCGCTCGAATCGGTTAGCTTGGCATGACATGATACCGTACCCGCTCGCACCCCGTACCCAAAATCGATGCTGCGTTTCTTCCGCCGCTGGCACATCCGGCGACTGCTCCGCGAAGGCCTGACACCCCAGCAACTCCGGTGGCTGCGGGAGCGGGTGCCGATCCGCGAGCGTTTGCTACCGGAGCAACGCCAGCGCTACGACCAGATTGTCCACGTGATGATCGAGCGCTGCCCCTGGGAAGGCTGTGAAGGTTTGGTGGTCACCGACGAGATGCGGACGCTGATCTCGGGGCACGCCGCTGTGATGTTGCTGGCCACGAACGATTTTTACTTCGATTCGGTCCAAGCGATCCTCATTTATCCCGGCACGATCATTCGCAACCGCGAGGAAAACCCGGTGGCCGTGGGCGAGGCCTGGTCCAACGGCGGGATCGTGCTGTCGTGGCCCGAAGTCCGGGCGATCCCCCACTACCGCGGAGGCCGCAACGTGGTGATCCACGAGTTCGCGCATCACCTCGACGGACGCGACGGCGAGATGGGTGGCTCGCCCCCGTTCCAAAATCCCGCCGACCAGGCCCGCTGGAACGAAATCGCCGCGGCGGAATTCGAACAGCTGGTGGACGACTCCCGACGCGACCGCGCGACGGTCTTGGACCCCTACGGCGCCACGAACATGGCCGAGTTCTTTGCCGTGGCGAGCGAATGCTTTTTCGAGCGACCGAGTGAACTCCGCCAGGAACATCCCGAACTGTTCGAAATGCTCGAACTGTTCTACGGCTTCGCGCCCCCCTGAGCCGCCAGCCCCGCGGTTTCGGCGGCATCCCCAAACACCAACTGGCCATCGACCAATTCGGCACGTCGCCCCAACGTCGTGGCCAACTGGTCGCTGTGGGTGACGGCGATCAGCATCGCGTTGCTGTTTCGTTGCAGTTCCAACAACAGGTCGGTGATCTTTTCCGCGGTGCGGCGGTCCAAGTTGCCGGTCGGCTCGTCGGCCAAGATCAAGACCGGGTCACGGAACAAGGCCCGCGCGATCGCCACCCGCTCCCGCTCACCCCCAGACAACTGTCCCGGCAGGTGCGTGATCCGCTCGGCCAACCCAACCCGCTCGATCAGTTCCTCGGCCCGGTCATAATCCGCGGCCCCCGCGCTGCCACCGGCCAACGCCGGGATCAACACGTTCTCCAGCACCGACAACTGCGGCAGCAGGTGGTGATCCTGGAAAATGAACCCGATCTTGGCGTTGCGGAACTCGGCCAATTGCCGCTCGTTGAGCACGAACGGATCGGTGTCATCCAGCCGCACGCTCCCCGAATCCGCTTGGTCGAGCGTGCCCAAGATCTGCAACAGCGTGCTCTTGCCACTGCCGCTGGGGCCGACAACGGCGAGCGACTCACCTGGCCGCATCCGCAACGACAGATCGCGGAGCACGTGCAGCTTCTCGGCCCCGGCGCGATAGGACTTGTTCAACGACTCGACCGTCAATCCGCTCATTCCGCAATGCTCCCCGGGGCCATTTCCGGCCCCGCTTCGGTTTCGGGCTCGTCCCGATGCGCTTCGACCAACGCCAACAGCGCCAATCCATAAAACGTGTATTCGACGTCGACCTCGCGATCGAACGCGAAGCCGTGAAATCCACCCTGCGGTTGCTGCCCGTCGGTGCGTTGCATCGACATCGCGTAACGCCGTAGCGCCGGCAGGTTCAACTGCTCCGTCGCCCCCAGGTCGCTCATCGTCACCATCCCGGTGCAACTGCTGAGCAGATCGGCCAGGGAGATGCGATCGTTCGCCGACAGGCCCCCTTCGTCGGTCGCCATGTCGGCCAGGAACTCGATCGTCGCTCGCTCGCGAACCGGGTCGAGCTGCCCCAGTGCCTTGAGCGCGCCGATCCCCGCGGCAGTCGGGTTGACCCCCGCCCGTTTCGCGACACGGATTTCGCGAAACCCGCCGTCGACCATCCGCTGGGAATCGAGGAACTGGACGATCCGCTCGGTGTCGGGGGCTACGAACCCGAGCAATTCGTAAGCGAGCAGATTCAAGAACGTCTGGTAGGTGCTGCCGGCCACGCCCCCCGGCAATTTGGCATACCCGCCATCGGCACAGCGGTGGGATTCCAAATAGGCGATCGCCGCGTCGCGAACATCCGGCCGCGCCGCGAGCAACTCGCGGCCATGGGTCATCTCCAGGATCGAGGCGGCCATGATCAGCGAGACGCGATCGACCACCCCCATCGATTCGACGAGCTTGGTCGCCAGGAACCCGGCAGCGCGATCGGCGACCTGGTCATCGATCCCGTCGACGATCAACAACCCGCGGAGCCCGAACGCGGTGTAGTACGGATCGCTCTCCCCTTCGCGGCCGGCGAAACCGCCGTCGGCCCGCTGTTGGCCGCGGAGCCAATCACGATTCCGCTCGCAGACCCCCGGGTCGAGCCGCGCGGCACCCCAAGCAAGTCGTAACGTTAGATCGGTGAGGTAACTCAAATCGTGCCAACTATCAGACGATGGTTAGGGAACCGTTCGGCCAGGCCTCCGCACTCGGACACGGTGCTCCCGGTCGGGCTTAGGCCAGCGGATCGGGTGTGGGGCCAACCTGCGGGCAACTCATGTCCTCCGCTCGGCTTTTCAGGCGGTCCGTTCGATCACCACCATGCACATGTCGTCATCCTGACCGCTGTTGCCGATGAAGGCGTGGACTTCGGTGCGAATCCGATCCAGGATCGTTTCGGCACCGCCACCTTTAGCGACGCAGGCGCGAATCCGATCGATCGAATAGAGCTCGTCCTCGGCGTTCATCGCCTCATTGATCCCGTCCGTGTACATCACCGCGACGTCGCCCGGTTTCATGTGCAAGGTGACGCTATCGTAACTCATCCCCGCGTCGATCCCGATCGGCAAACCCGATTCCTCTTCGCCCGGTTCCGACGTCGCGCCGGTGGCGGCATGGTAGACCAACGGCGCCATGTGGCCGGCATTGACGATCCGGACCTCGTCCGAGCCCGGTTCCAAGACCATCAGCAAGAAGGTGACGAAACGTTCCAGCTTCAGCAGGCTCATGTTGTCGTTGAGCCGTTCGATCGCGGCGGCGGAGTTCGGGTCCGCGGCTAAGCAGAACCGCGTTTCGGCCGACAGCTTGGCCATGAACATCGCGGCGGCGACCCCGTGCCCCACGACGTCCGCGGCCACGATCCCCCAGCGACCGTCGGGCAACGGGATGTAATCGAAGTAATCGCCGCCGATGAACTGCGCGGCTTGGTAATAGCTGCAGACGCGGTAACCGGCGATCTCGGGGGACGACTGCGGCAAAAACGCCTGCTGCACGTCGGTCGCCAATCGCAGGTCCTGCTCGACCTCCTGCTGCTTCAAGGACCGCTCGTGCAATTGCGAATTGCGAATCACGATCGCCGCTTGTCCGGCCACGCCCGACAGCAGGTCGACGTCCTCTTCGCGGAACTGGCCCCGCCCTTCCGTGGAGTCGATTTGCAGGGCCCCGAACGACTGGCCGTTGCCGTCGATCAGCGGCGCGCAAATCATGCTCTTGATGCTGAAGTCCGCGATCGATTGGCTGGAGTCGAACCGCTGATCGTTGGAAGCGTCGAGCGACAGGATCGTCGTCCCGCTGCTCATCGCCTCGCGGATGATCGTTCGGCTGATCCGTACCGACTTGGACTCGTCTTCGGCCCGTCGCATCTTGACCCACCGCGGGATCAGGTTGTCCTCGGCATCCTTCATCACCACGAAGCCACGGTCCGCCTGCGGGAAGATCTCGAACAGCGTCCCCAAAACCTTCGGCAACACTTCGTCCAGAGTCAGCGCTTCACTCAGGTTTGCATTGATCCGCATTAACGCCGCCAGTTTCACTTCCGGAGTAGCCGAAATCTTCAGCCCATCCGCACCGCTTCTAAATTCGACCTTGGACAGCGACGAGCCGTCCCAAGTATCGTCGACCATCGTCACGCCGAAGCTCGACCCCGAGTCGTAGGTCATCGCGGGGCCGGTCACGAAGGCCGGCGCGACATCGGCGTGAAAAACGAGTTCTACCTCGCAAATTCGCACCCGGTCCCCTTCGGCTAGGATCGCGGAGCCATTGACCAGTTGGCCGTTCAGGAACGTGCCGTTGCGGCTCCCTTGGTCGACGAGAAGGTACTGATCCCCCTTGGGAACGATCTTGGCGTGCAGCCGACTAACCGCCCCGACGTCGACGATGATATCGGAGTCCGGGTTGCGGCCGATTATCGTCTCTCCCTGCTTCAATTCGTAACGCTGCGTTTCGCCCGCAGCGCCTAGTTTTTCCATGAATGCCATCGCCGATATTCGCCTGCTGGAGCGGAGCCTAACCGAAAGGGTGGACGCGGAACCGAAGGAGAGCCGCACCTCGTCCGACGAACTCCGCTCCCCACCTGCGGGGATCGGAATGGCGGGACGGGAGCTCGCGGAAGGCGCCCGAACGACGCCTTGAAGGACCTTCGGATTGTAAGCGTCCGGCCCGTAACGCTCAATCGACCGCCGCGACGAAGTCGAACGGTTAGGCGAGAATCCGGGGCCCACGCGCTCCGGATACGGTAGCGACCGCTGCGGGGGGCCAAGCTTCTGGCGGAGCCGGCGTTGTCGCTACGGCCGGTAAATCCGGTCGGAATCCCGCCCGCGGCAAACCAATCCCGATCGTCATCGCTTGACGGTTTCCGCTTCGAGACCTATTTTTCTGTACCGCGTTCCGCCGTTCAGCCCAATCGCCCAAACGGGGACCCCCCGCGCCGCGAAACTGCCCGATAGTGTAATTGGCAACACGACAGATTCTGACTCTGTTATTCTAGGTTCAAGTCCTAGTCGGGCAGCTTAAGGACAGGCCGAATACTACCGCAAACTGCAACCGAGCGACTTATCGGAACGGTTTTCCGTTTCCGATTCGTTCCGCGTTGGGGTGGTTGTATGGCGAAGAAATCTTCAGGCAAGCGGCAGTCGTTCCTTCACGCCTCTGGTCAGTACGCCAAGAAGATCGGCGGGCAGTGGTTCTGCTACGGCAAGGACAAGGAAGTTGCCGTTGCGGCGTGGCAGAAGCAATTTAGCGACATCGCGTCGGACATCGCACCTCCGCCGCGTGGGCTGTCGCCTTCCCCGGTCGAGTTGGGGAATGTTTACGCCGATCACCTCCGCCGCCAAGTTGAGAAAGCTGAACTAAGCGAGCGGACCGCCGCCGAATACAAGCGGAGCATTCATCGGCTTGTCCGTATCGCGGGGACAGTGTGTCAAGTTGCAGCGTTGCGGCCGATCGACATCGGGGCAATCAAGGAACGGTTTGCCGATCCCGTGGGGGTTGCGGCTGAGTCCAGGCGATACGGTGGGCGATCGGTCAAGCGGCGTGCCATTTCCACAGTGGCAATCGACATTCGTAATTTGAGGGTGTTCCTCAACTGATGCGACAACCAGACCCCTGTTTAGCTACGTTCAACGGCGGTCCAGCCAGCGAAACGGATCAAAGATGCTGACGGACAATAAGAGCTCGTTGGAGTGGACCGACGACTTGGCGGGGCCTAGGTAGATTAACGGTGGTTCGTCGTTGCCGCTGAGCGACGATACCAGCGGCGTTTTGCCTTCCCCGTAGGCAAAGTATCTGTAGCCGAGGTCCCACCTGACCCGTTCGCTCGTTCGGCAGGTCAGGCCGAATCCCAATTGCCAGGCGAAGGTACCGACGTCGGACGAACCGAATACCGGCAGGTCGTCGTCACCGCCGAAAGTAGTGTACCGGTAGCCGCCCGCACCGAAGCCGCCGCCACCGTACACTCCGAAACGTTCATTGAGTGGCCGATCTAACCAACAATTCGTCAGGACCGACCAACCGTTGCTCAGTTCCGTATTCATCGGCAGCGTCAAATCGAAACCCGGTCCCGCGTCGATCAAGGTCGTTTCGCCATCGAATCCCCCGCGAGCGCGGCCTTCGAGTTCGATACGCAACGACCCATGGGGGCCTGGAAGCTGCCAGCCGATCGCCGCACCACCCG
>DITY01000057.1:0-1889 GCA_002422955.1 Planctomycetaceae bacterium UBA6172 | reverse complement strand
CGGTGAGGGCCGCTTCTTCGAGTTGGCTGCAATCGAAGTTGCATCATGTGGTGTCTTTGGAAACGCGATGAAATCGGCCGCTTCGTGCGGCTCGGTGCCGCCAAGGCACAGCGTCATCTCGGGATCGAGATCGTCTAGTGGCCGCCAGTCGGCCAGAGCTGATCCGATCGACTGAGCCGAAGCCGGCTTACCATTCGGAGGGGCGAATTCGCTACCGATCAAAAGGGCAAACGAGATCACGAAAGCCCGTACCCACCGCTTGATGACACAAAGCGATCCGCGACTGCTGCCGGCAGTATCAGATACTCCGCCGGGATCGTGCGTAAGTCCACGCAGAACGAGGCTCGCGGTTGGTTGCATGTTCTGCGACATCTCTGTTTCGAACATTTCCAAGTCCTTCCCTGATTGACTCTGGGCTTCCGAGCGACTTCGAAGAGCCGTATTAGGGTTTCTTCGGGTAGGGGAATCGCTTTCATCAGTCCTTAAGGAAATGCCCTCCTAACCCCACCCCCCCAGCGAAGCACTTCGATTCCTCAACCCGAATTGACTATCGCCAGTCTACCGACGGCATTTCGTTGGCCTTCGCTTGGCGACTTGGCCGTTAATGCGGATTTTTTTAGCGAAAGCTTGCCATCAGGGCGTGGTTCCCTCCGACCCCAAGGACGCGTTTTTCGGCGGTGGACGCTGCAACCGGCGAAGCACTTAACGGGAGTGAGAAGGCTCTGGCGGTGACATCAAGCCGCTGCGACGAGTGGCCGCTGCGAATCAACCCTCTACTACGGAAAAACAAGAGGTCGCGTCCCCCCCATAGCCCAGGACGACGCCCGCGCTGGAGGTAAGCCGCTGGTCGGTGCTCTGGCCATCGCTGGAGCGGTTGAGAGCGGGTTCGGACAGCTTATCCAAAGCTTCAGCCTCCGTGTGATCTGCTCCATTTCAGGAAACAGGTCGATTGCCACCCGTTCAAGGGAGGGGGGAGATCAAGCGATTTTTCGCTGATTCGAAACGAATCCTGAGTTTTTGCGGGTTGACCGCAAAAGAAACGTCGCTAGCGTGTTGAAGGTTGTTTTCGTTGAGTTTTCGCTGTGTGCCTTTTGCCTCACATGCCTTAGCTTTCTTAGCTTCTTAGCTTCTCAGCTTCTCAGCTTCTCAGCTTCTCAGCTCCGCCGTGTTGTCTGGTCCGTTAGTCCGCCTCTTGGTGGGTGATCCGCCTGCGGGCGACGGATCGTCTGTCGTGTGAGTCTGCTTGCGTGAGCGAATGGGTCGTTTGTCCCGTGTCGCGCGAGTTTCCTGCTGCCAAGGTTTCGATCGATGAATTTCAGATGGTCGCGAGCTCGCTGGGTCAATCTGCGGGGTTGGCTGTGTTGGCGCCATTACCAAGCCGAGGCGATTCACCGCCTGCTGCGACGTTTAGCGCGAGCCCGGGTGCGTGGGTTCGAAAGCCTGGAGCCACGAATGTTGCTGGCGGCGCACCTGTCGTACGCCGAGGGCGTGGGGGACTTGCCGTTGACCCTGACCTTTGATCAGGCGAGTTCGGAGTATCGCTTGGTGGACTCGGTGGGGCGGGTGGTTTCGTCGGCTTCGGGGGCGTCGGCGAATGGCCGAGTCGAGATCACGGGAACGGATGCGGATGACGTCTTGCTGTTGGATTTGGACTATTTGCCCGCGCTTCAGATCGACTTTCTGGGAGGGGGTACCGACACGTTGGCGGCTATGGCCAACGCCGACTTTGAGTTGACCGGATCGACCTTGACGGTCGCCGCCCGGAGTTTCACGCTCGACGGGTTTGAGCGGGTGGAGTTGACCGGCGGCGTGTCGGCCAATGCCTTCACGTTCGGCGACGTCACGATTCCGGCGGTCGCGGTGGACGGTGGCGGTGGAAGCGACACGAT
>DITY01000143.1:5499-9163 GCA_002422955.1 Planctomycetaceae bacterium UBA6172 | reverse complement strand
CCGATGCTGCTCGCCATCACGATTCCGCCGCCGTTCGAGATCGATGCCGAGGGCAAGGATGACGTTTTGAAGTGGCCGCGCGGTACGACCTTTCCCGGCCCGGTATTGATCGAACGCCAAGGCGACTTCAGCGGTCCGGTGATGCTCGAGATGCATTCGCGTCAGGGGCGACACGTGATGGGGATCAGCGGCCCGGAGGTCAGCGTTCCGCCTGGCGTGAATCGTTTTCTCTACCCGGTCCATCTCCCCGAGTGGCTGGAAACCACTCGCACCTCGCGGATGGTGGTCAACGGCGTCGCGCAGGTCACCGACCCGCGAGGCAACCTCCGTCATTCGCTCGTCAAGCAGAAGACGCGGATGGGTTTCTTACCGATCGGGGCGTTGCTCAAGCTATCCGCCAAGACACCGCTCATCGCTACCACCGCGGGCCAGCCGTTTACGATCCCGCTGGTGATCGATCGCTCCGCGTCGCTGGCCGGCCCGCTGAGGTTGGAACTGGAACCCTGCTCAGGCTTTACCGCCGCGCCGATCACGCTCGACTCGCCGCTGCCCGAAGCCTCCTTGGTCATTCAAAGCGACGCGCCCGATCAGGAGGAATACGAATTGACGATTCGTGCCACGGCCTGGCAAGGCGAAGCGTTTCCCGTCATCTCACGAGCGACCATCGTGGTCATGATTCGTCATGATTGAACCTCGATCAGCCTTGCCTGCACTTGATCCATGTCGCTCAAGCCGAGCTCAACTTGGCGAACGTTCCTGCGGTCAATCTGTCGAACCTCAGGCGACGATTCGCCAACAGCGGTGGATCTTGCGATTGCGATAATTGGGCGGGACGGTTTGGTTGCTGATCTCGTGAACGTCCGCGGCGCCGAGTTCACCGGGTTCCATTTTGAAACCGCGGAAGTTATTCGAATAATAGATCACCCCGCCCGGCGACATTCGCTTCAACAGCGCCCTCAGCAGCGGCGCGGAGTCACGCTGAACATCCCACACCGCTTCGGTCCGCTTGCTGTTGGAGAACGTCGGCGGGTCGACGACGGCGAGGTCAAAGTGTGGCTTGGGCGAGAGTTGGTCGACGAACGTGACCGCATCGCTGCGGATGAACGGCATCTGGGGCGACTCGAATCCGTTGAGCCGCATGTTCCGCTGGGCCCACTGCAGGTACGTATTCGACCAATCGACCGTGACGACCTCCGCTGCCCCACCGGCGGCGGCGTAGACCGAGAAGGCCCCCGTGTAGGCAAAGAGGTTGAGGAACCGTTTGCCGGCGGCAACGCCTCGGACCATATCCCGCGTGATCCGATGGTCCAGGAACAGGCCCGTATCAATGTAGTCCGACAGATTGACGATGAAGCGCAAGCCGCCTTCGTGGACTTCGATCTCGTAGCGATCCTGGGACACCTGTTCGTGCTGCGTCGTGCCGACTTGTCGCTTGCGCCGTTTGAAGAACACCTTTTCCAGCGGGACTTCGAGCGTCTCCGAAGCCGTGCGGGCCATCTGGTCCAGCCAGGCCTCGTGGGCCGCCGTGTCCCGCTCGTTCGGCCGGTCGTATTCGGTCAGATGCAGATGGTCCTCATAACGATCCACGACCAGCGGCACTTCGGGGATGTCACGTTCGTACAGCCGATAGCAAGTCACCCCTTTGGTAGGCAACCGCCGCAGGTGGCGAGCGAGCTTCTGCAGTCGGCTGGCAAACGCCTGCGATTGGGCCGCCGTCCGACTGTCGACCGCGGGTCCGTTCGCGGCATCGGCCGAGGGTCGCTGGGGTCCGAGGGGACTGGTCATGGGGTCAAAGGGTTTCCGGCGATGGTTCGGCGATACAGATGAGGAGATAACGACGGCCTGCCAGCCCGTTCGCGCCGCTGCGGCGGATCATTCGCGGCCCCCAAGCTCGAACACGAGTCGACACGAAGAGGCACGACGATTCCGGCGGGACGGCGAGGCTCCGCCCGCCGATTATTGGCGAATCGCCCGCCCAACGCTACGGGCGAGCGTGCTCGGCCATCGCGGTCGCCCCCGACGCGGCCGAGGAGCGCGACGACGTCTCCCCTGGGCCGCTGGCGTGCCGCGCGTGCGAGTTCCACCCCGTGGCATGGCCGTCTCGGCCATGACTGCCGCGCCGCGTGCGCAAACGACTTGCCGATCACCGGCCCGCTTCGTAACCTCTGGTTAGGCGGACTCATCGATTTGTACCGTCAAGGAAACCGGCCGACGGCCACTCGCCCCCCTAAATGGAATGTGCTGAATCATGGCAAAATCGGAACAGCAGCGGCAGAAGAAACTGGCCAAGAAGCGGTCCAAGGAGCTTCGCAATCAGCAACAACTCGCCCGGCGCAACCAGGCGATGAAATCGGTAGCTGGCCAGATGCAATGGGCCAGTCACTTTCCGATCCACAGTTGTCATGTGGGCCAAGCCATCTTTGACCCCTCGGGGCTCGGATCGATCTATTTGACCCGCAAGCTGAGTGATGGTCGGCTCGCGTTCATGTTCCTGTTGATTGACGCTCACTGCCTGGGGGTCAAGGATGCCGGAGCGAGGATCTGCACGGTGGGCGAATTCGAAGAGTTTTACAGCCGCGGTGTTGAGACCAATCAATTGGCCCCGGCCGAACCGAGCTACGCGAGGCAGCTGACCGAACAAGCGATCGCCTATGCCGAGTCGATCGGATTTCCGCCGCATCCGGACTATCGCCGCGTCGCGCCGCTGTGGGGTGACATCGATTCGTCCACGTGCCAAGAAAAGTTCGTGTTCGGTGTCGACGGCAAGCCGCTTTACCATACGGGTCCCTTCGATGATCCGGCAAGGCAGAAGTTCATTCTGAATCGCCTGTCCGACACGGTAGGCGAGGGCAATTATCACTTCATGCTGGGTGGCCCAGATGAAGCCTTCAACGCACTTCCCTTCGCGGACGAGCTGCTCAATCTGGTCGATGCCAACGAGAGCGACTTCGACGACGACTCGGATGACGACGACGATTCGGAATGGATGGAAGGAGGCCGCGTGATCGAAGGTTCCGTCTCCCACCCCGTACCAAGAACACACGGCCCGACCTAACCCACCGAGGCCCGGATCAAGGACGTGATTTCGATTGCCCCTTCTCGACGTTCCGCAAGGGGTCCGGCAGTTGGAGGACCAGACGCCGGCGGCCAAGCCGGTGGAGGACTGGCACAAACAGTGACGTTGCGATTCGGCCCGAGGCAGCCTGCCGCTGGTGCGAGACAACGACGACCCGCCGGTCGTCGGTTTCAAGCAGCCAAAAGTCATGTGCGGCAGCGAACTCGGCGGGCAACTCGGAACGCCGGAAGGTGCCACCCATCTTGCGTTTGACGCGGGCGGGGCTGGGGGCTAGACTGCGGGAAATGGGTTCTTCATGGGGGGTGGATATGGGACGGCCAAGTCGTGCGGAGCAGTTCGTTGCGGCGGAAATCGGGATCGTGCATACCGTACAGCGGTGTGTGCGTCGGGCGTTTCTCGCTGGCGTCGATGACAAAACCGGCAAGGATTTCTCCTTCCGACGCGAATGGATTCGGCGGCGGATGGAAGCGCTTGCCTCGGTCTTCGGCATCGATGTCCTGACCTATGCGGTGATGAGCAATCACCTGCATCTGATCCTCCGCAATCGCCCCGATGTCGTGGCGGCCTGGTCCGATCAGGAAGTCGCCA
>DITY01000143.1:4964-5412 GCA_002422955.1 Planctomycetaceae bacterium UBA6172 | reverse complement strand
TGGTTCATGCGAGCCTTGTCCGAACCGATCGCCCGGATGGCCAATCGCCAGGACGAATGCACCGGCCGCTTCTGGGAGGGACGTTTCAAGGCGCTGCGGATCGTGGATGAGGCGGGTCTGTTGGCTTGCGCCGCGTACGTCGACTTGAACCCCGTGCGGGCGGCGATGGTGACCAAACCCGAAGACGCGTTGCACACGTCGGTTTACGACCGCTATCGGGGTGAACAGGGGCAGTTGATCGATTCGGCCGCCTTCGATCTGGTTCCGGTGAGCACCGAGTCGGCTGGCAAGGAGATCCGTGAGACGCCAGTGGATGAACTGAAGCGCAAGCGGAGGGCGAAGAAGCGAAACCCGACGGGGCGACAGATTCGCCGCGATGGCTGGTTGGCCCCGCTGAGGCTCGACCCGCAACGGCTATCGCTAGAGCCCGAGGTTCATTCGGCAGGCT
>DITY01000143.1:0-4856 GCA_002422955.1 Planctomycetaceae bacterium UBA6172 | reverse complement strand
ACCGCGGTCAAAAGACCGCGCGGGCCTTCTTTGCTGCGACTTGAGCACGGGCGGGGGCAGGCTCCGTGTTGGTGGGACTACGCCGGCCTGATTGTGGCGGCTTCCTGAATGCTGCTGATCGAATTTGCTCGGCCACCTCGCGGCAGCATGTCTCCAACGTTCGTGGCAGTGGCTCGCCATATCCGGGTTCGGAACTGATTCATGGCAACGCAAACCCGGGGCTGCGCTCTGCCCTGGGTTGTCATCGGACATCCCATCGGGACTCGCGCGACTCGGTTTTCGTCGCCCAGCCTACGGCTGGGATGCGAGCGTTGGATGGCTGGCACCGACCGGTTTGGATGGCTGGCACCGACCGGTTGGCGAACCGGACACCGGGCGTGGGGTTGCGGGGGGCATTTTCGATGCCTACGACCGTCGAGCACGCGAGCCTTCGGAGAGTCGGGGAACTTGAGCGCGGGCAGTGTCCGTGGCTATTATTTACGACAGCCGGAACTTACCAACGATCGGCCGTCCAGCAGGGCTGCCCACTCCACGGCACGTTGTGTCGTTGGCCGGCTTCGACTTCGCGTGGCGACAGGCGAGACTTTTCGGGCTTGAATGCCCCACGAAGACACGGCCACTCGCTATTCTTATCTCGGTTAACGTGACCGCCGTGGTGACTCGCTCGCGCCGATTCACAGGCCTCCGCTAGGGTGCTGGCGGCCTCGATCGGAACGTGGCGGATCGTTGTCCGCTTCAAGCCTTTTTCACCATGCCGGTTGTCCAACGCCGCTCAAGCCCGCGGTGGTGTCTTTTCGCCTGGGCCTGTCCCGTCGCCTCTTCAGGGTCGGATTTTTCATGTTCATCTTCGGCTGGGGGCCCCGCGAAACGCTGATGGACAGCGGTCAGTTCGACTGTCCCGTTTGCCAGGCCGCAACCCCCTTTCAGCACCTTCGCCGACGGCGCTGGATGACGTTCTTTTTCATCCCCATCATCCCGATCTCCTCCCCCCACGACTTCATCCGCTGCCAAGCTTGCCAGAGCAGCATCCCGTTGGATGCGTTCCTTGGCGAGTCGGCCCCGCCCGCTCGGCTATCGCGTCAGGCCCTGGTCGGCATGATCTGCGGTCTCTTTTCGCTCCTGACCTTCTGCGTAGTCAGCCTCTCCCTCCCCAATGCGCTCTGCGCGATCGCGCTGGGGCACGTCGCGCTCAAAGACATCCGAAAGAATCGCCAGAGCGTCGATGGCCGGTCGCTGGCGGTGGCCGCGCTCGCGCTCGGTTACCCGGCACTCATCCTCTCCTCCTTCATCGGTTGGCGTTCCCTGTTCGGGCCGCGGGGTTTCGCAGGCAACGACCCAGCGGGTGCCGTGGCCGGGGCGACCACCGATGCCCTCGGCGATGAAGGGACCTTCGGCGTCTCGGATTCCCCCAACGAAGCCTTCAAGAACGCCGAGTACGCGATCGCGAGCAAACGGGACCAACCCGCGGGCCGCGGCAACAGCCCTCAAGCGATCCGGCTGGCGAACCTCTTCGCCGAGCGGATCCAAGAAGTGAGTGACGAAGTTTTCACCTCCGACCGCAAACCGCTGTTGCAACTGTCCGACGGCGAATACCTGACGTTTTGTGAACTCCATCCCGATCGCGTCCTGTTCCTCGTCCATGTCCCGTCGTATCGCAAGTTCACGGGCGATACGAAAAGGGCGCTCGCCCAACTCGCTTGGCTCGCCGCCCAATCGACCGCCGCGGGACAGCTGCAGGGCGAAGCGAAACTGGGCGTCGGGCTCCGCGGCGTCCTGACCTATGGCGACATCTTGCTGGGTACCGCCCCCGCTTCCAGCGAAGATGCCGTCACGCCGTTCCGCGCGGGGGACAAAGAGGACCTGATCGCGTTTTTCCTAGCCCCAGCCGCCAACCAACCGCACCCGACTCCCCAAGCCGACGTCGACGCTCCGCTGCTGGCAGAAAGCAACGCTGCCGCCGCAAGCTCCGATTCGATCTTCGATCCGCCCGCCCCAGGTAGCGCCAGCCTCGCGCCCGGCTTGCCATCGCCCGATCCCTTCGCCCCTCAGCCACCCACGCCAGCGGTTCAGCCGTCGCTCGGCGATGTCGCGTCCGCCAAGCCGATCGCATCGGCGGCGCCAACGCGGAGTCGGTCCACCCCGAAGATCGATTTTGTCAATCAGATCTCCGTGGAGCGGGTCGCTACGATCGAAACGGCATCCTGGGGTACCACCTCGCTCGCGTTGAGCCCGGATGGCAAATGGCTCGCCGCCGGCAAGCTGGATGAAAAGCTCGCCCTTTTCGATGTCGCTTCCGGCAACCCGATCGGTCAGCCTTACTCGCTGCCGCAATCCGGCCAAGTCACCGCGGTCACCTTCAGCGCCGCGGGCGACCACCTGATCGCCGGCGGCTATGGCGGCAAGACGTTCGCATGGCAAGTAACGCCCGAGGGACGCCTGACGAACGAACAAGAGGCTTTCCGGTTCGACAGCGAAATTGTCGCCCTCACCACCAGCCCGAAGTTCGCATTCTTCATCGGGGCAAGCCGCAGGGGGACGGTCGCGTGGCAACCGTTCGGGGCCAACAAAGCCCAACCGCGGCTGATGCAGCAGTTCCAAAAAGAGGTCCATGCCGTCTGGCTCCCCGCATCCGGCGACGAAGCGCTGGCGACGGATGGGACGCGACTGGTTCGATTTTCCCTACGCGACGGCGCGGCAACCGACTCGGATGACCTGGGCATCCGATCCGCCCGTCTGGCCAGCTTCAGCCGCTCGGGCAAGCGCCTCGTCGTCGCGGATTCCAATACCCTGCACCTGCTCGATTTGACCCCCGTCCCAAATCGACGGTCGATCAAACTGCCGCGAGGCGAGATGGCCCACGGCTTGAGATTCCACCCGCGAGAAAATTGGGTCGCCGTCGGGATGCGAGCCAAAGTCGCCCTCTACGATTTCGATCGAGCGGAACTGATCGCCTACGCCGATACCGAGTCGGTCTCCTATCAGACGAACCTCGACTTCTCCTCTGACGGCACGCTCCTCGCCGCCACCTCGGATAGCGCCAGGGCCTCGATCCAAGTCTTTCGCCTCACCAACGCCACGCCTTAGCACCCGATCGCCGAAACGCCGCGGCACGAAACGTCGGGGACACAGCACTACTCAAGGCGTCGGGAGCGTGGCACTCTTGGACGTGGGAGTCGATTTCTCAACGCTCGCCCTGAGAACGGCTTGGCGGTCAGACGCTGGGGTTTGTGGCCACCGGGGGAGGGGGGGTACGGTCGGTTGTCTGCTGGGTAGATTTTGCGGGTTAGTAAGTGTCGAAAGTAATCAGAGCGGAAAACACGACGGTTTTCTTGATTTTTTACACCCTATCGCTCTAGGATAAGGGGTATCGATCTTTCGATCTCAAGACATCGGCATGAATATCGGCTCCCCTGTCGTCGCTCGGTTGCGTCGATCGGTTCCGCTCCTTTGCGGGCCGCTGCTGATGCTCGCCCTGATCGAAACCGCGGCCTTCGCCAGCTGCGGCGATTACTTGGAGCCGTCGGGCGGTTTGCGAGGGTCGGGCGCGGGGCATGTCATGCCCGCCTCGGGCTCCGCTGGCGATTTCATGGACAGCTCCGAGCCTGGCGATTTGCCAGCGAGACAGCCATCGAGGTGTTCGTCGGGGAGGTGCGAGGGGATCCCGCCGCTCTCCAGCCCGATCCCGGCGACCCGGGCGGAAGCTCACGAGCTGATCCATTTCTTTGTCGACGCGACCGGCGGGCGGGTCGACCATCGGCTCAGCGGTCGGTGGTCGCGTCCGGCCGACGATCACCTGCCCAACATTCATAAGGGTTCGATCGACCCGCCGCCGCCGCGAGGATGATCGTTTCGGCTGCGTTGCCGTCCTGGCGCCGCGCCGTCTCATCGCGACATCCCTACGTTCCGAACCGCGACGCGAAATCCTGACCTGACCGGGGTCCACCCCGCGCGGGTGGAGGGTATCTGGTCGGGACGATCCATGGCAGCACCTTTTCCTTCTCTGATCGAACGACCCCGCACATGAACCAACTTAAGAATTCGCCTGCACCGCCGCGGAAGGTGGTCAAGGCGATCGGCCCGAAGCTTCGGAAGCTCCTTTACGTCGTCCTCTTTCTATTGGCTTTGCTGATCGCCAACTCTGGCTACCTGGCGGTGATCACGTCACTGGAATGGTTCACGGAAGAGACCTACCAAAACTTTTTTTATCAGTGCATGTTCCTTGGGCATCTGGCTTTGGGATTGTTGCTGGTCGTTCCGTTCATGGTGTTCGCGCTGATCCACATGGCGAATACGCGGTATCGCCGCAACCGCCGGGCGGTGAAGGTCGGGTATGCGCTGTTCCTGGCATCGGTGGTGCTACTGATCACCGGGCTCTTGCTGTTTCGCATCGGCGGGCTCGAGTTGCGTCATCCGACGGGGAGGTCGATCGTGTATTGGATGCACGTGATCAGCCCGTTGATTGCGATCTGGCTTTACGTGGTGCACCGGTTGGCCGGTCCGAAGATCCGCTGGAAGTACGGCGCGGCCTACGTGGGTGCGGTCGCCGTGACTGTCGGTTTGATGGCGACGATGCACTCGCAGGACCCTCGCAAGTGGAACGTGGTCGGTCCGGAGGAGGGTGAGAACTACTTCCGTCCGTCGCTGGCGCGGACCTCGAGCGGTAATTTCATCAGCGCCAAGACGATGATGATGGACGACTATTGCAAGGCGTGTCATGCGGATGTGCACAAGGCCTGGGAGCAGAGCTCGCACCGCTTGAGTTCCTTCAACAACCCGGTCTACCTCGCGTCCGTGCGTGAAACCCGCAAGGTGTCGCTCGAGCGGGACGGTACGGTGAAGGCAGCGCGGTGGTGCGC
>DITY01000173.1:2907-5275 GCA_002422955.1 Planctomycetaceae bacterium UBA6172 | reverse complement strand
CCGATGATCTTGTTGTAAAAATCGGCCACGTAGATATGCCCCGCGGCATCCATCTGCAGGTCGACCGGGCGAAACCAAGTATCGTCGCTGGTCAGAAAATCGGGCAATTCGATGCCACGGGCCGTCGCCCCGCGGTAGGTCAGCAGGTCGCGGTTGATCCGCGAGGTCATCACGTTGCCGCTGAGCAGTTGGCCTCGCAGCGGTTCGATCGGCGAGTCGTGCGGGATGTGGAGGATCCCTGAGATCGCGGTGCTGCCATGCAAGTGATCGATCGTCGGCGGCAAGAACCCCAAGCCATCATGTGGCCGGCCGAAACTGGGGTAAGATCCGCCGCGGACCAGCTGCGTGATCGGCTTGCTGTGGCAATCGGCGGTGAACCAGTAGCCCCAATCGTCGCGGGTCATGCCGAACGGATTGACCTGACCGCTGGTGTATTGTTCGACACGGCTGCCGTCGGGACGGAAGCGAAAGGTGTTGCCCGATTCCAATCGCACCTGATGTCCATCCGTGCCAGCGATCACCGAGCGGTTGTTGAAGCCGTGGCAGGCATAAATCCAGCCGTCCCCGCCGTCGCGAAGCGCGTTGACCATCCCGTGGGTATCACGGCTGGTGTCGAACGGGCCGAGCAGCAGGTCGCGTCGGTCGCAGACGCCATCGCCATCGGTGTCGCGGAGATAAAGCAGATTCGGAATGCTGAACACGATGCAGCCGTCTTCCCGAGGCAGCAGTCCGATCGGGATGTTGAGCCCATCGGCAAAGGTCGTGACGCGGTCGGCGCGTCCGTCGCCGTCCGTATCCTCCAAAACCTTGACCGCGTCGGTCGGGTTCGCTCCTTCCGGCGCCGGATAGGGATAGGCCGTCGTCTGCGTGAGCCACAGTCGGCCGCGGGAGTCGAACGCCAGGTTCAACGGTTTGGCGATCTCCGGTTCCGCGGCGAACAAGCGGACTTCGAAGCCCGCGGGGACGTGCATTCCGGCCAACTGCTCCGCGGGAGTCCGCCGATCCGAACGTCGGACCATCTCGCCAAATTCGGCCGCTGGGGTCGCCGGCTCCGCGGCGCCGGGGAACTGCGCCACGTCGACGACCGCTTGCTCAGCCGGCTCGGCATGGCAGACCGCGGCCATCAGGCTGGCGCAAACGCCGGCCCACAGCGACCGCCGCGGACGAACTCGCAGGCCCACGATTGCCGAGGGCTGAAACGAACGGGGCATGACGACTCTCAGTGATCGTGGTGATCGTGACCGAACAACGCGCTTTTCTTGTCGCCCTTGGCCATCAGGTAGGCGACCAAATCGACGATCTCTTCCTCCGTCAACCGATTGAGCAGTCCGGCGGGCATGATCGATACGGCGGACGTGGACCGCTGCTCGATCTCATCCTTCGACAGGATCGTCGGCTCGCGGACGTTCAGCGGGTCGGTCAAGAGTTTGACGACGTCATCGTTCTCCGCGACGATCGTGCCGCTGACCAGCTTGCCCGAATCGAGCAGGAAGCTGATCGAGCGATACTTTTCGTCGATCGCCTGGGACGGTTCGATCAGCGATCGCAGGATGTATTCCACGGTCTGCTTGGTGGGATCCAGCTTGGCCAGATCGGGACCCAGCGGATAACCTTCGCCGCCGAATTGGTGGCAGGCGATGCAGTTGGCCGCGCGGAACAGGTTCCTTCCGACCTCGAACGATCGCCCCTTGGGGATTGGCGATACCTTGCCGATCAGATCGTCGTATTTCCAATCTGTATTTCGTGAAATGAACTTCAGCAATTCGTCCTTGATCTCCATCGGGTTCGCGGCCAAGTACCCGGCCGGGTCCGCGTTGTACTGGTCGAGATCGGCGACGACGTACAGCGCGCCGTGCATTCGTCGCCAGTGTCCCGGATAGGTACAGACGTAGGGATAGATGCCGGGTTCCTGAGGCGCTTCGAACAGCAGCGACTGGCTCTGGTTCGATTCGAGCAGACGGCTGGCTAGGATCACCTTGGGAGATGCCGGAACGTACTGACGGTCCTTCGCGTCGGCGGCCAGGGCGGTCGATTCGGCCAAGTTGCCGATCTCCTCGAGCGCGCCCTGCTGCACGATGACGAAGTTGTGGGGCATGAAGTCCGAGTTGGAGAAGCGGAACTCGACCGGTCGGCCGGCCTGAATCGCGATCTGCTCCTTGTCGAAAATCATCCGCTCTTGAACCGTGCCGATCGCGATCACGCGAACATCGAGATTGTCCAGACGCGTGGCGATCTCGGCTGCCCGCTCGGCCGGCAAACGGCTGGCCAACGACCGCACCAACGCGATCGCTTCGTTCGCCGCGTCGCCAGTCCGTGAGGCCGCCGGCATTTCGCTCAGGTAGCTGACCAAGTTGTCGGCCAAATCGCC
>DITY01000173.1:0-2852 GCA_002422955.1 Planctomycetaceae bacterium UBA6172 | reverse complement strand
GTCGTCGAGAAACGATCGGCCGGGATCGATCGACGAGCGACGCCGGGGCCCGACCACTGCAAGTCCAGACCGAAACCGCCGGTGGCGTTGTAGTAGGTCACCACGATCGGGACCCGCCCCGACTTGAGTTCCACTTTCCCAACCTTGTCCGTCATGCCGTGGGGGCCGTCGTGGTTGATCAGCAATTGGTTGTTGACGTACAGCCGCGAACCGTCATCCGACGACAGGTAGAACATGTAGGCCCCATCGGCGGGAACCGCGAGGCTGCCGGTCAGTCGCAACGCGTAATGCTCAGCCCGTGGGCGATTCGGCACCTCCAACGTGACTTGCGGGACGATGCCCGAAGCGGCGGGCTGGAGTTTTTCGAGCGTCTCGATGGCGACATTCGGCGGATCGGGCTGGAAGTAATCGAACTTCAGGCCCGCTTGGGCGGCGGAATCGGCTTCGTTCGACGGGTCCGAATCGGAACTCAGGATGATCGAACGGACGATCGGATAGAGCTTCGCCCGCAGCGCGTCGCTGGGGACCGCGGCGACGGCCGTCAGCAGGTCGAGCATCCGTTCGGGGTTCTTCGAAGCGACGGACAGCGCGCGATCCCCGGAGTCGGTGGCGATCATCAGCAGGTTCATCGCCAGCTGCCGCGTCTGCGGGTGTTGTCCGTCGGCGGCAAACGTTTCGAAGCGATTGATGTGCTTGGCCAAGGCCGACGCCGGCTGACTGGCCAACCACTGGCCGACACCGACGACCGCGTCGCCAGAGTCGCCCGCGTCGCGCTGGGCGAGCATCTGCAACGACAGTGGCAGCGGATCGGAGTTCTTGATCTTCGCCAGCCCGTCCAGCGCCTGACCGAGGATCTCGGACGGCACGTCTTGGCGGCGGAGGATCGCTTCGAAGGTTTCGACCGAGGCGGGGAGCTTGGCCAGCACCTGCGGCGAGCCGTTCTTGACCGCATAGGCGATCGCGGCGGACGTCAACGGCTTGTTGCTGGCGACCATCGTCTCCAGCAGTTGCGGGATCGACAGCTTGGCGACCGCGTACTTCAGGACCGTGTCGAGTTCGGCATCGGTCGGTTGGCCAGCGACGATGAAGACCGCTTCGGCCGATTCCGCGGCGGGGTATTCGACCGCCGTCTTAACCGCTTCGGCGCGGACCAAAGCCGACTCATCGGCGGCCGCGGCCAGCAGCATCGGTCGCCATTGCGGGACCGATCCGGACCAATGCTTGAGCGTCCGAATCGCGGCGGCGCGAACCCGTGGCTCGGCGGCTTGCATCAGTGTGGCGAGCAACTCGGGCTGCGGGATCCGCTGTTCCTCGAACACCCAGGCGCATTCCAACAGGGCTTGGGCGTCCGCCGGTTTCCGCACGTCGCGACGGGCGGCCCAGGCGAGCACTTCGCGGACGATGTCGTCGGCCGGGCGACCGCTCAATTCGATCCGTGCGCGATACCGCGTGGCGTTTTCCTTGGCGTAGAACGCGTCGCAAACTTCGGGGATCGTCTTGCCCGTGAATCGTACCGGTTCGACCAGCGGCCGACCCGGATAGGTCACGCGATAAACACGGCCGTGTTGATCGTCGCGATTGGGGTCACGCATGTTGTGCTGCATGTGACCGATTAGCGCGTTGCTCCAGTCGGCGATGTAGAGCGCGCCATCCGAGCCGATTTCCATGTCGCTGGGGCGGAAGTTCGGATCCTCCGAGAGCAGAATCGGTTCGATTTCGGTGGCGGTGATGTCGGCGCCGTTGTACTTCACTTCATGCTGCAACACGCCGAGGACGCCGATCGTGTTGGCGATCAGGAAGTTCCCCTGATTCTCATCGGGGAAGTTGCTGCTGGACAAAATGCCGGTCGAGGAAACTGGTCGCACGCGCTTTTCGAACCACAGTTTGTTGCCGATCCCTTTGCCGATGTTGACATAGGACCCGGTTCCCGAGGTTCCGTCATTGGCGAACTGGTAACCCCACTGGTCGAAGACATCGCCGTGTGGGTTGGGACCGATCGGGAAATGGAACTCCATCTCAAACGTTCGGGGATTGAACCGATGGACACCGCTATCGCCCGAGCGGAAGGTTTTGGTCGGCGTTTCGATCGCCGCGACGTTGAAGATCCCGCGCGACCAATAGAGCCAACCGTCGGGGCCGAGTAACACCGCGTTGGCGCTGTGGTGCGAGTCGGCGCTGGAGAGTCCCTGCAGCATCCGGACGCGGTAATCCGCTTTGCCGTCGCCGTCCGTGTCCTTGAGGAACCAGAGTTCGGGCAGAGCGGCGACCAACATCCCGCCCCCCCAAAACTCGAAGCCGGTAACGCTGTTCAACTGATCGGCAAAGATCACGCTCGAATCGGCCACGCCGTCGCCATTGTCATCGCGCAAGGAGATGATTCGGTCGGTCCGCGGTAGGGTGGGGTTCCAGTGCGGGTAACTGGGCCAGACCGAAACGTAGAGATGGCCGTCAGGGCCGACCGCCATCTGAACGGGGTTGACCAATTCGGGGAACATTTCTTCCGAGGCGAACAGGTTGACCCGCATCCCCTCGGCCACCTTCATCTTGGCGATCGCTTCCTCGCCACCAAGGTAGGAATAGCCGCCGTCCGACTTGTCGCCCGGCTTGTTGGTCTGGACCGCAACTTCCGGTGGCAGGTTGTCGTCCTGAACTTCCAATTCGCTGCCCCGGGCGAAGGCCCAGACGCGGCGGTCGCGGTTGGCGGTCTTGATGTCGAAAATTTCCATCTCGCGCATCATCACGTCGGCGTTCGATTGGCCGAACCAGGCCAACTTCGAGCGGCCGCCGAAGACGTTGTAGCCGTCGACGACGCGGTAGCGGCTGAACCATTCGTAATTCCGGTCTTGAATCGC
>DITY01000181.1 GCA_002422955.1 Planctomycetaceae bacterium UBA6172 | reverse complement strand
CGAGGATCTGCTTCGCTTCGTCGGCCCCGATGTCGCGGATGAACAGGTTTCGCCAGCGGATTTCGCCGCCGTGCGTTTGCAACATGATCGGGCCACGGGCGGCCAGCGGCTTGCCGCGGTCGTAGTAGCTTTCCATCACGGCCCCGTCGACGACGAGTTGTTCGTTCAGCCAGACCCAAGTGACATCGCCGATTTGGCGAATGCGGAACTGGTTCCACTCGCCGANNCCAAGACCAGCGGGTCGCGTCCCGGTTTGCCGGGGGTGTTGTTGAACAGGCCGCCGGAGCCGAGGTGTGGTCGGCGGGTCGGCGCTTTGGGGTCGAAGACCTGATTCCAGTCCCAGATCTGGACTTGGGGCGCGCCGCGAAGGTAGATGCCGCTGTCCGCTCCCGGCACCGTCTTGTATTCGATCAGGAACTCGATGTCACCGAAGTCCTCTTCCGTCGTCGCGTAGGGGCCATTGCCGTCGTTGACCAGTTCGCCGTTTTCGACGGTCCAGTACTTGGCGAACTCGGCTCGCTGCTGGGCGAGGTTGGCGTCCTTGGCTTCACCGGTCAGCTTCCCGACGCTATGCGGATTCAGGCCGAACCAGCCGGTCAGGTCCTTGCCATTGAAAATCGCGCGAAAGCCTTCGGGTGGGCTCGGTTCCGCGGCTGGGGTGGTCGTCCCGAATGCGACCGCGGCCAGCCAGAAGCAAAGAAACGCGAAATGTCGATGCATGCTGTTCATGAATTGCGCCCGAGGTTGGTCGTCATGGATGCCGCGAAGGCGTGAGAAAGGGATACCCGCCAGCCGCAAATTGTAGCAATCCGCGACGTCGCTCGGTTGACCGCTCCGCATCCCTGGCGATACTTCCGCCTGAACGATGCCGTGACCGCGGTTGGCCGAGTGAGCCAGCAGCCGTCCGGCCGCCAGACTGTGAATGCCATCCGATGAAACTCGCCGAAGCGTTGATCTTAAGAAGTGACCTGAACAAGAAGCTGGTCTCGTTGAAGGAACGGTTGACCCGCTTCGCCGTGGTTCAGGAAGGGGACCAGCCGCATGAGGACCCGCAGGAGGTTTTCGCGGAGGCGTGTGGCGCCGCTAAGACGCTGCGAGATTTGGTGATCCAGATCGAGACGGGGAATCAGACGGCGAAGCTGAGCGATGGCCGCACGGTCTCCCAGGCGCTCGCCGAGCGGGATCATTTGATTCAGTTGCACGCCTTCGTCAACGCGGCGATCGAGGGGACTAAGAAAGAGCCCGACCGCTATGGGATGAAGGAGATCAAATGGGTCGCCACGATCTCGGTCAAGGATTATCAGAAAAAGCTGGATGATTATGCGAAGGCGATCCGCGACATCAATGTGAAGATCCAGGAGGCCAACTGGCAGCACGAACTCAGCTGAGCTACGGGAATGCCGGGCGAACGTGGGATCCCGCTAGAGGCAGGGGATTGAAAATATACTGGTTCTATCGCGCGCTGCGGGCGGCGCAAAGGTTAACCCAATGAGCCCCTGTCACGTCACCACTGACCGCTGACCTTTGATATTTAACTACCGCACGTTGACGGCATTCCTGTTTTTTAAAATCAATGAGCGGCAAGGCGCTAGCCGCCGGTGTTTGGAAGTACCGGTTATGAATGCAGGACCGACGCCCAACGCCATTGCCGCTTATGTGTATTTGCGATCGAAACTCTTGGCGAGTTCCGCTACCTGAAAAATTTGCCGTCCCAGACCACTAGTGCCTTGCCGGTTATGGGAGTTAAACGCGGCCGCCCGGTTAGGCGACGGGGTTGCCTTCGGCGGCGGGCTGCTGCGGGGTGCGGCTGAGGCAGCGGCTGATATGCCGCACGGCCTGACGCAGACGCTGTTCGTTCTCGACCAGCGCCAATCGCAGAAACCCTTCGCCCGCGGGTCCGAAGCCGCTGCCGGGGCTGACCGCGACGTCGCCTTCCTCGAGCAACTTCATCGCGAAGTCCATGGTGCTCATGGAACTCTTCCACGGCTCGGGAACTTCGGCCCACACGAACATGCCCGCGCGGGGCGTCTGGACCTTCCATCCGAGCCGACGCAGGCCGCTGACCAAGGCGTCGCGGCGACCGGCATAGAGCAGCGATTGTTCGAGGACCGCCTCTTCGGTTTCGCGGAGCGCGACGATCGCGGCGATCTGAATCGCTTGGAACATGCCGTAGTCGTAATAGCCCTTGACCGTGCCGAGGCCGCGGATCATTTCGGAGTTACCGGCGCAGAATCCGACGCGCCACCCCGCCATGTTGTAACCCTTGCTCATCGTCGTGAACTCGACGCCGACGTCCTTGGCACCGTTGGCCGACAAATAGCTGGGGGGCTGGTAGCCGTCGAAGGCGATATCGGCGTAGGCGAAATCGTGGATCACCATGAAGCCATACTTCTTGGCCAGTCGCACGACTTCGACGAAGAAGTCCTTCTCGATCGTCGCCGAGGAAGGGTTGTGCGGGTAGTTGATGATCAGCAGCTTCGGCCGCGGCGTCATGTTCTCGCAAGTGTAAGCCACGTTGGACAAAAACTTGTTCGGATCCGACACGTCCAGCGAGACGACGTTCCCCGAGGCGAGGATCACGCTGTACATGTGGATCGGAAAGAACGGCGCGGGGATCATCGCGGTGTCGCCGGGGCCCATCAGCGCCAGGCACATGTGCGAAAAACCTTCCTTGCTCCCCAAGCAGGCGATGATTTCGGTGTCGGGGTCGAGCCCCACGCCGTACTTGCGCTGGTACTTGTTGGCGACTTCGCGACGGAGGTTCAGCAGCCCGTTCGACTTGCTGTAGCCGTGATTTCGCTCGTCCGAGGCCGCGTCGATCAGCTTTTGGATGACGACCTCTTGGGGCGGTTCCGAAGGGTTACCCATCCCCAAGTCGATCACATCGGCACCGGCACGACGCTTCTGATAGAGCGCGTTGTTGATCCGTCCGAACATGTACGGCGGCAGACGAGCGAACCGTTCGGCGAACGTGACCTCAAACGGCTGCGGGATCGGGTCGTCGATCGGAGGGTCGATGGCGGGGCCGTCGAGATTGTAACTTTCGTTCATCGCGGGCTTCGAGTTCGGATGCGGTCGGGGCAAGTGGTACGGACGAACGGTCGGCCGGGTGAACGGGCGAACGGTCTAGGAGAATTGAAAAATCGCGGCGTGGCGATTTTCCCACTTCGGGGAATAACCGCCAGACCGCGATCTGACAAAACCGAATTCATTTTGGCCGACGATGGCCGCGGGCGACTAGGGGATTGCCGCCCAAAAGATTATCGCTTGGCTCCGCGGGCCGGTGACGTCGCCGAAGCGGGTACCACGCCGGCCGCGCGGGCGTTCGGTGCGGCGGCCGTGGGCGCTCCAGGCTTCGCGCCGGTCGCCGGTGCCGCGGTCGCTGGCGGCGGAGAGGTCTTCTTGGCGAGTTCCAGGAAATTATCGATCTGCGATTTTTCCTTGAGATCGTCGAACATCTTGGCCATCGCCAAGCGGTTTTTCTTTTCTTGGATCGATGCGATCAGTTCGTCGCGCACGTCTTCCGGTTTCGTTACCAACGGTTCGGTGAAGCCCTGGCACTTCAGGATCACGTACTTGTCACCCGTCGCCACGATGCCGCTCAATTCGCCCGGCTTCAAATTGAACACTTCCTTTTCCAAAGAGGGTTGGCCACCATGCTTGCGGAGCGGCGGGACCTTACCGAAGTTGCTTTGCGACACCGGTTCGACGCTGTATTGTTCGGCCAGGCTGCCGAAAAATTCTTCGGTCGGGTTGCCCCGGGCGAGGTCCCAAACCTTTTGCGCCGTCCGCTGGTCGGACAACACGATTGCCAGAATTTCGGCCCGCGGGCCATAGTTCGACTCGAAACCTTCCCGCACGTCGTCTTCGGTGACGGCCACGGAGCCTTCCACCAGCTTGGCCAACGCGACGCTCGGCCACACCGAATCGCGGTAGTACAGGTCGCGGCTGGCGACGCCTTCGGTCAGCACCGATGCGATCCAGGCTTCGTTGTCGGGGGTGCCGTCTGGTTTCGCGAAGCCGTAGGCGCTCGCGGCCCGGGTGACTTCGGCATCGAGGTCAGCCTGAGTGATCTGCTTGCCCGCTTTTTGCAGGGCTTGGGTCAGCAGTTTGCGGTTGATTTCGCCATCCAGAACGATCGAGCCATGACGCTTGACCCCTTCGGCGGCGACTTGGGCGATCGTGACCTTTTGGTCGTTGATGATCGCGGCCACGCCGGGGTTCTGCTTCATGGCCTCATCGTCGCCGAGGATCTTGACGACGCGGGCTTGAGTCTGCAGCTCTTGGAAGAACTGGGCGGCGGCGTCGCGAACCTTTTCGTCACGGATCGCATCGACGATCTGTTCCCGTACCGCGGGCATCGCTTGGGGGCTGGGGGCACTGGCCGGCATCCGCTTGACGGCTTGCAGGATGATCCACTGGTCGCCCATCGGGATCACGTCGGAGACCTGGTTTTCGGCCAGCGTGAAGGCGACTTCCTCGATCTCGGTGTTGCCGGTGTAGCGGCGGATCGGCGGAATCAGGCCGCGGACGCTGGCGCTCCCTTCATCTTGGCTGTGCTGTTTCGCCAGCGCACCGAACTGGTCGGGAGCGGCGGCGGCTTGGGCTTGCAGCGTCTTGGCCAATTGCGGGTCGCTGACCATGATCATGCGGCATTTGACTGCTTCGCCGTACCGGGCCAGGTAGGCGCGATTGAAGTCCTCGTCGGTGACTTCCAAACGGTCGGCGACGAGCAGCCGCAACGCCATCATCGGCCAAATCACCTCGTTGGCGTATTGGGCGGGCGAGATGTCGCGTTCGTCCTGCAGCAACCGCAGGTACTGGTCGGTCGGCAGGTTGAACTTGGCGGCGATGCGATGGATTTCGGCGCTGACATCGGCCTGCGTCACCTCGACGCCCGCCTTGGTGCAGGCCTGCAGGATCAGGTGCCGGTTGATCATGTTGTCGAGAATGTCCTTGCCGTAGCGGCGGACGGTCTCATCGGCCAGATGATCGGCGGTGATCGGATCGGCGTTCACGACGGCGACGATGGATCTATCCTGGCCTGCGGGGGCGGCGGCGGGCGGTGCGGCCGACAACAGGGTGGAAACCGACGTGCTGATCGTGAACAGCAGCGCGGTCAGCGGTGATTTGAGGATCGGATAGGGCATGGCGGTGATCATCCTTGAACCGGGTGCTCCGGGAAAAAATCTGACAACGGAAGCGGTTTACACAATTTTCCACTTTCGACTCAAGATCAGAGTGGAAATTGCCGATCACCGATCACCGATTTTTGGCGGGTCTTGCCCGGGGCGACCGGAAAAAGCTGCGAGTTAGCTCGATGCGGAGTCCGCGCGATTCGTCGACGGAGGACGGCGTGCGGGGAAACTTGGGCGAATCGGTAAGGCTGACCGCGAGGTGGTGTGCCGACGTGGCTGATGCCGGAACGACGGGTGAGTTATAATTTTGCTCCAGCGATCCTGCCCCGAGGGCACCGACAGGCTTCCTCTTCACGCCCCATTTCTCACGACCCACTCGCGATGCAAACCCAGCCACCGACCGACTTTGCAATCATTCCCACCCGCGAAGAAATCGCCTCCGTCCAGCGCGACATCCGCTTTTTCCCCGCCACCACGGTCGCGCCGCAAACGCTCAGCGGCGAGCAGGTTCACGCCTGGAACGAAGACGGCTATTTGGCGCCGCTCGATGTGCTGACGCCGGACGAAGCGACCGAATATCGCACCTATTTTGATGACCTGCTGGCTCAGGCGCTCGAGGCGGGACGCGACAGCTATTCGATCAGTAGCGCCCACATGAAACACGGTCGGGTTTGGGATTTGATCAATCACCCCCGGATCGTCGGTCCGGTTCGCGACCTGCTGGGCGAGGACGTGATCGGTTGGGGGGCGCATTTCTTTTGCAAAATGCCGGGCGATGGCAAGCTGGTCGAGTGGCATCAGGATTGCAGCTATTGGCCGTTGACCCCGACCAAGGCGATCACCGCCTGGCTGGCGATCGACGATGCGGATCTGGAGAACGGTTGCATGCAAGTCGCCGTCGGCTCGCACACCTGCGGTTTGATCGAGTTCGAGACGACCGGTGCCGACTCGGGGAACGTGCTCGACCAGGCGGTCAAAAATCCCGAGCGTTATGGCCGGATGGTCGCCACGCCGCTGATCGCCGGGCAGATGTCGTTGCACAGCGATCTGCTGCTGCACGGCTCGCTGCCGAACAACAGCCGACGGCGACGCTGCGGCCTGACGCTCCGTTTTTGTCCGGCCGACGTGCACGCCTACTTGGGTTGGAACCAGAAGGGCGTGGTAGTCAACGGCCACGCCGATCCGGCTCGCTGGCCCGGCTTGCCCCGTCCGCTGACGGCGTGAGGATTGTTGCGAGCCAGTTCGGCGGCGGGATCGGGTGAATGGAACGTGCGAAGAACACGCCAGTTAGCAGCCGATGCAAAAAGGGATCGACACGAGACCTCCTTTACCCCTCCGGTGCGAGCGTCCGCCGCTTCGCCGATACCCGTCCGAGGAAACAATCGGTCGCTTGCGCCAGCGAGCTCGGTAGCCAATTCAAGGCACACCGCAACGCGTCATACTCAGCCGCGTTGCCGCCCGCCGCACATAACCCCGCAGTCAGCGTTCGCGTCCCTCACGGAATCCAACCCAACCGCCCCCCAGGTTATCACCCCAAAATCCACCCGAGACTCGGCGATATAACACGTTGTGCTGCAGCACTTTGTGATGACTGATAAAACAGGCTTCGGCCAACAGAGACCCCACCCGCCACAACCAATTTCCGGTCGGCTAGGACCCATTTGGACCCAAATCTCACCGGTCTCAAAGCCTCTCGACCCGCCTGTAATCACCCGGTGTCGTCCCTATAGCCGTCCTGAAAACGGGGGTTGGCTTCCCAGTAGCGGTCCGGCAGAAGCGAAATCGCTTGACCTTCGGTTATGAGTCTCGAACCTTGGTCCGAAGTCGCGACGCAGGTTTTTTAGCGGGGCCAAACGCGAATGTCAGCCTCCTGCTCCATTCGCCATCGCGAATCTCCAGAGTGCTGACATCCAACTCTCCAACGGCCGCATCCGGTCCGAGATTTCACGTTGTTTCGGCGTGGCGACGTGTCTGCACCGCGCGGGGGTAATCCTGCTCAAAACTGTCGGCGTTCAAACTCATCCCAGCCCAAACCGCCGAATTGGACTCCAGTGATATGGACCGCGCCTTCGAAATAGATGTACCCAATGATGTAGGGGAAGTATCGCATCGGCTTGAGACGCGTACGACCAAACGCGACTGAAACCGCTTCGGGATGACGCGATAAAAGATCGAACACCTGAGTCAGCTCATCTCTAAATCGCTCGCACGTTTGCTCGCCTTTGTCGAAATAGTAGTCGCGAGCAGCACGGATATCCGACTTGGCCGCCGACTCAATGACAATGCGTGCTCGGTTCACTTTCCAAAGAGTTCCTCACGCACGGCTTCCCAAGTTTCGCCCTTGCTTGGGTCGGAAAAGAATCCCTCCTCGCGCTGCAAGAACTCCGCTTTGAGTTGCTCAGAGACCGGCAGAGGCCCTTCTGCGGCCAAGCGGTCGAGCACTGAATTCGCCAGGGCGAACTGAAGCTCCTTAGGTAAGGCCTCGATGGCCGCCAGCAGTTCGTTTTGAGTCATCATCGCCTCCCACTTAAATTTTCTTCTTGCCCATTCTACCCAGCTAAGGCTGCGCTGAAAAGAAAAGCAGAAAGACGATACGCCAGTTAACAGCCGTTGTGACCAGAGAGCGACGCTAGACATCCTTTCCCCCTCCGGTGTGGGAGTCCGCCGCTTCTCCGATCATCGGTCCAAGGAAACAATCGGTCGCTTGCGCCAGCGAACTCGGTAGCCAATTCAAGGCACACCGCAACGCGGCATGGTCACCGGCGTTGCCGCCCGCCGCACATAACCCCGCAGTCAGCGTTCNNTCACGGACTCCAACCCGTAGCGAACTCAACCGACCCGCAGGTTATCCGCCATAAACCAACCAGAGACTCGGCAACATAACGCGTTGTCCTGCAACACTTTGCGACGCACGTCAAAACATGCGTCGGCCAGCAGAGACCCCGCTTGCCGGCACCGATTTCCGGTCGGCCAGGTTCGATTTGGTCTATTTTGGACCAAAATCTCACGAGTCTCAAAGTCTCTTGACCCGCGGGTTATATCACCCGTTGCCTTCCCTATAGCAGTCCGGAAACCGGGGGTTGGCTTCCCTGTAGCGGTTCGGCAGAAGCGAAGTCGCGCGACTGGCGGGTTATGAGCCTCGAACCGTGGGGCGAATTTGCGAGTTAGGCTGTCGGGCGGGGCGACACGCATTTGTTGGCGCCTTGCGGAAGCAGGCATTCTTCCAGTTGCCGCCAAGTCCAGCCTTCACACCGTAGTGGTTTGGCGACATTTTTGTACTGGTCGGCAACGCGCACTTTAGAACTCGCAATTAAACCCGGATGCCTTTACCACATCAAGACTTCTAGCGAATCTCAAAAGCCGTTATCAGCGTTAGGGGGCAGCTTTCGTCGCATTTCCGGAACAGACTGTTTCAGTTCGAGCAACTGCTGATCAGTGAGGAATGCAAGCGGTTCCAAGAGAGTTGAGTTGCATATCATGCCAGTTTGTTTTGTGTAGGCGGCGTAAACATTTCCTTCACTAGACTTCGGATCGAGAACGTCCAGGCACGAACTACAGTCATAGCCACCGGCCCACGCAATACACGCGCCTGATGCTATCATTGCTGCCAGCGTTTGCTCCAAACGACGCATCCACTCTAATTCGCTTGGCCAATCTATGATTCCAATCAAAATTACAACCACTGTGCCTTCGTCGTATCTAATTCGCGTGATTTTAATTTTCGCTGTTTCAGCTAACCAAAGATCAGCAACGCTCGAATCATTGAAGGCATCTGGGGAATTGCGGAAAAAACCATAGCACTCAACGCCAGGCATTTCAACATGACCATCGTCAGTTGGCCAGAAAATCCCAAGTTGATCTCGTGTGTTCATTTAAGCCCCCAGTTGATGATTTGCTGAGGCGATGGAACAATGGCTGTAACAAGGTCGCCAGCGTCAATTTTTCCACGAGCCTCCTTTGCCACGAAGAATACGACATCTTTGCCTTCGATCATGCCATAGAAGCCTTTTACCGCTTGGCCGCCTTGAGACATTATATGATCGAAGGTCTTGAGCGGATTTTCCAGAATCCGAATTGCGTTTGAACGTACTGCCTCACGAAAAGTGCTGCTTCCTTGGTTGCCCGCAATCACCCCAAATTCAGCGAGATGTCGGCCGGCATGGTCAATTCTACTAACCTTTGTTACCGCAGTTGCAGCAGTGCCTGGCGCGTAACCTATAGCTCTCGGCGCTCGTGCTACATTTCGAACCGCGCCGACCCATGGTAGCGCTGCTAAAGAAGTTGTCAAACCTGCGATAATCCGTTCGCCGGGAGCGACCTCATTACCTGTCGCAAACTGGGTCCCTGTTCTGGCCGTATGGGCAGCATCAATTATATTGATAACCGGCATTGCCTGGACAAAAGTGTTTGCAAGCTCCGCCGGATGCTCCTTAATTCGCTTGGCGTCCTCCATCTGTTCCGCGGTCAGTTCACGATGCCCCAGTTCAGCCATGAACTTTAAGCGGTCATTCCGATCTCGTGGCGGACTGGTTGGGTTTGCTGTCGCCTCCGGCCTTGTCCATAGCCAGTTCCAAAACCGCCTGACAATTCCAGGTGTCTCGGCGACGTTGCCTGCTCCTGCCAGCGACGTTGTTGTTTCGGCTGCAATCGCCGCTGGGTTCGCTGATTCAGGAGTGCCGATTTGGCTTTGCACGTAGCCTGCCATCGTGGCGGCACCTTGCAGCGAGTTCTCGCTCGCCGGGGTGCCGGGGGTCTCGGGATTGCCCGGCGACTGAACCAGCACCAGGAAGTTGGCGCCCTGCGCCGCGTTGGCC
>DITY01000144.1 GCA_002422955.1 Planctomycetaceae bacterium UBA6172 | reverse complement strand
CTGCAAACCCTGTCATGCACCCATCCGTTCTCAAGCGGTCAATCGGCCTTGCTTCAGCGCGTCCCAATTTGCGACGCTGTCGGCGGTTCGTCTTCGAGCCGCAGGCCAGCTCGGAAACCACCGTGCTTGACGAACGGGTGAACCAAGCCGGCGGAGTCGTCCGATCAGCCGCGGTTGGTCTGGCCACGTGCATTTGCTGATAACGCTTGGGTTGGCTGATGACGCAGATCGATCGATACATCCTGATGCTGTTTGCCCGGACGATCTTGATCTGCTTTTCCAGTATTGGTGGCGTGTTCGTCGTCTTTCACGCCTTCAACAACCTGGACGACCTGCATCGATTAGCCGAGGACAACGGGTCGTTGCCGCTCGCATTGTTCGGGTTTTACGGCCCCTACATGTTGATGCTATTCGATTGGACAGCGTCGATCATCGCCCTGATGGCGATGCTATTCACCGTCAGTTGGCTTCGTCGCAGCGGCGAACTGACGTCGCTGTTAGCTTCTGGCGTCCGCCACGGTCGGGTGTTGCGGCCGATGTTGATCACCGTGGTCGCGGTGATCGCACTGCAAGCGTTGTGCCGCGAAATCCTGATCCCTTCCTACCGGGACTTGCTGACCAGCAAGCCGGGTGAGTGGCGAAACGCAAAAGCGCAGGGGATGCTGCCTTCGTATGACAAATCGAGTGGTATTTTGATCGAGGGTGAGGGACTTCGCCCGGGACAATCCCAGATCGATCAGCCGAGTTTTCGGCTGTATTCATCCTTTCCCGGTTTCGGCGATGTGATCGACGCGAAATCAGCCATTTGGCAACCCGCCACCGCAAGTCGCCCCTCGGGTTACCTGCTCGACGACGTGTCCCGTCCCGCTGGCGTGGATGGGTTATCGATGGGTTTGGTCAACGGCAAACCGATTTTGGTGACGCGACGGGATGCCGATTGGCTCGCGGCTGGGCAATGTTTTGTTGTCACCACGCTGGACATTGAGGTTCTGCGAGACAACCCCCGATCGACCAGGATGGCGGGAATTCCGGAGTTGGCGCGTCGCGTTCGCAACGGATCGGTTCATAGCAGCAAAGAACTGCACACCTTGTTGCACGATCGCGTTCTCCGCCCGCCGCTCGATTTTTGTTTGGTGCTGCTCGGATTGCCTTTGGTCGTCAATCGGGGCGATATGCGTCTCTTCAATGTGATCGGCCAAGCCATCGGCATCATTTTGATCTTTTTCACCCTCAAGACGGTTGCCGCGGCGATGGCTGGTAGCGGGGTCCTGTTATCCCCGGCGATGGCCGCCTGGGTGCCGTTCCTGTTACTCGGCCCGTTGGCGTTCGTTCGCTATCTCGATGCCCAGCAGCAGTAATCGGGCACAACCGCTGGGCGCTGGCGTGGATGTGTTTACTGGGCGCCAATCTTTGCGGCCGCTGGCCTGGTATGATCAGATTGGTCAGCCAGACCAGCGGATCGAAGCGGCTCAGTTGAACGGCACCTGCTCATCGTGAGAGACAAACCCCCGTGTCCGAAACCCCCGAATCCGAGCCTGCGTACGATCGCCGCGGAACAGGGGACGAAACCGAAAGTTTTGATCCGACGGCTTCCCACCCCTTGGATCCGGACTTTCAGGATTTTGACAGCAGCGGATTGATCGGGGATTCGGTCATCGACGGCGACCGCCATGGGATTCCCTCGCGGGTCGGTGATTACCGGATCGAAAAGCTGGTCGGCAGCGGTGGCATGGGCCGAGTTTATTTGGCAGAGCATGCGACAATGCTGAGACCGGTTGCGCTCAAAACGCTGCCTCCGGAGCGGATGCGACAGGCCAACGCGGTGGAGCGTTTCTATGCCGAAATTCGCGCGGCGGGGAGACTGTTGCACCCCAATATCGTCACCGCCTTCGATGCGGGCTGTGTCGATGGCGTGCATTATTTGGCCATGGAATATGTCAACGGGCCAACGCTCTCGGCGTTGGTTGCCGAATCCGGTCCGCTCGCGATCGGCGACGCGGTATCGGCGATCCGCGATGCGGCGCGGGGCCTCTCCCATGCTCACGCGGCCGGAATTGTGCATCGGGACATCAAGCCCAGCAACTTGATGCGGACGCGTGATGGCACCGTCAAGATTGTCGATCTCGGATTAGCGGCGGCCAGCGTCGCTGCCACAGGGACAGCGGGGCGAAGGTCCGATTCCGGGCGACTGGTCGGAACGATCGCCTTCATGTCCCCGGAACAACTCGAGAATCCCGATGCGGTCGATGCCCGTAGCGACATCTATTCCCTGGGTGCGACATTCTACTTTCTGTTGACCGGTCGACCGCCCTACGAGGGCGAGTTCTTGGACCAGGTCCGCGGCCATCGTCACGATCCGTTGCCGGAATTGTTCGCGGTACGACCTGACGCGGATTTGCGGTTAGAACACGTGTTGCACCGGATGATGGCCAAAAAGCCCCAGGATCGGTACGCCTCGTTGATCGAAGTGCTCGCGGACCTGGCGGCGCACGACACGAACGAGTCGATACCCACTTGGTTGACCGCTTTGGGAATGAAGTCGGGGATGGTCGACTCCGGCACGCTCCACCCGAACTCGACTCGCGGTGAAGTCCCGCAGGTGATGGCAATCGATTTTGGCATGTTTTACGCCACTGCCGCCATCGCCGATCCGTCTGGCAAGGTCGACTTGCTCGCCGCAGGTGGACCGGACAAGCCGATCTGTCGGATCGCGATCGCCGATGGTCAACCGCCCCTGTTCGGTGATGCGGCGGAAGCGCAGCGTGCCGTTCGCCCCGGCACGGTCCTGCACTGCCTTCCGCTGTTCGTCGGGCAAACACGACTGGAGCACGCGATCGCGGGCAGGCACTGTCCCGGCGAAGTGCTGATCGGTCTGCAACTCCGCCAGATCCTGCACACCTGCTGGACGCAGCGCTCGCGGCCGCATGTGGTCGCGATTACCGTACCCTCCAGCTATGACCAGTTGCATCGGCAAGCGATGTTGCAGGCGGCCGCGATTGCCGGACTGCGTTCCGTGCGACTGGTAGACCGTTCGTTGGCCGCGTTGCAGTCCTGGCACCTCGATTTGCGTCAGGGCCGAGGTGACCGTGGAGGTCAACCGCTATCCGAGGCGGATGCCGAACGCCCGCAAGTCGTCATTTCCGTTTCCGGTGGCGCGACCGAGGTTGTCGTCGTGCGGCGTCGCGGGCCGCGGGCGCAGCAATTGGCGACGATCGGTCAATGGCATTATGGCTTGCTCCAGTGGCAACAGAAACTCGTCGACTTGGCAGCCGCTACCTGCCGGGAGCGATTCGCATCCGACCCGCTCGCTAACTTGGAAACTGCTTCGTCGCTGCAACTCGCCTGCGAACATGCGCTGACACAGTTTCGGCTCGCCGAGTCAGCGCGTGTCGATTTCAAGGCGAGCGGCCGCAGGATCGAGTTCGCCATCACTCGCGACCAGTGGCTGGAGGCCTGTGAGCCGCTGTTCCTGGAACTGCTCGAGATGATCACGCTGGCTCTCGAAACGGCCAACATCGCACCCGAGCGGATTCGGCACGCCTTGTTGTTCGGGATGCCGACCCGTCTCGACGTGGTTCGGCGGCGGCTGGCGGAGCGGCTGAATCCGGAGGTCTCATGGGTCACGATCGATCGCACGGATATCGCACGCGGTGCGGCGGCATGCGTCGCAGGGGAGTTACCCGGACGAGGAGAAATTCCCTTACCGCCCCAGCCCTCGACCTGCCACGACTTGGGGCTGTTGGTCATCGACTCCCAGGGACGACGGCGAATCCGTCCAGTGATCCCACGTGGGACATTGATCCCGGCTCGCACCAGCCGACCGCTCGCCTCCGGGAATGTTAGCAAGCAGAACCTGATGCTCGTCGAATCGTCAACTTGGCGGGAAAATGCATGGCGGTCCTTGGGATCCCACTGGATCGCCACGGAACCCGGATCTGCGAAACTAGAACTGATGTTCGAGGTTGATACCGATGGCCGCTTGGTGGTTCGTGGACGGGATCCGCAGACCGGAACCATCGAACGCTTGGCGGCACGACCCCAACCGACGATCGATGATGACGAGTTGAACCCGTGGGCCGAATGGGTTGCCGAAGTGCTGCCGACTCCCAAGCGTTCGCAGTCGTCACCCCGCTGATCGATAAGCAATCGACAAGGTCAGATATCGCCCGTTGCGACCGATCAATCCTTAACCTTGCTCGGTCGGACCGGCAACACGTCGGTATCTTGCAGGATTGGCTTGGTTTTACTGAGTTGATCATCACCCACGGAACTGCCGAAATCGATTTCCGATTCGTCGGGTACTTGAGCCACGATCACGGTGACGTTGTCGTCCCCGCCCGAGCGGTTCGCGAGTCGAATGAAGTCGTGGCAGGATTGCTGGCACGAACCGCTCGCCCCGAGCGTTTGGACGATGGCCGCATGGTCCAGGTAACGGTGCAAGCCGTCGGAGCAGATGAGGATTTGGTCGCCCGCTTGAAGTTTCACCTGTCGGACCTCGGCCTCGAGTTCGCCCTGGCTTTTGCCTCCCAGCACATTCCACAAAACGTTGCTCCAGCGACTCAGCGCCGCGTCCTGGGGGCTGATCCCCCCCGCTTCGACCAATCGATGCGCCATGGTGTGATCCGTGGTCAACTGCTCGACTTGCCCTTCGCGAACCAGGTAGCAGCGGCTATCGCCCGCGTGCAAAACGTACAGATTGGGCCAGACCACGTAGGCCATGGTCAGCGTGGTCCCCATCCCCGAGACGGATCGATCCCGACGCCCCTCGGATTGAATTTCATGGTGGGCATCCCGCAACAATTTTTGCAGGCTGTCGGTGAAATCGATCTCGGCTTCGCGACTGAAGCGGAACAGCCAATGCACGTTGTTCAGCAACCGGTCGATCAGATAATCGATCGCCATGCGGCTCGCCCGCTCACCCCCGGCGTGGCCGCCCATCCCGTCGGCAACCAGCATCAAGCAACCGCGTACTCCGCCGAACAATCGCGAACCCGGTTCGATGCCCAAACTGTTGGACCCGACCAGCATCGATTTCGACAGCCGGGCGATGAGAAAGGCGTCTTGATTGTTTTCCCGCTTCAAGCCTCGATCCGTGGCCCCGAAGCAATGTTGATCGTCCATCATGTCAGCCTGAGCCCAACGCGAGCGTCGTTCATGAATTCCAGCGATCGGTTGCCGAATCACCAACAACTCGGCGAATCGTCATCATAAGCCGGCGTCAGGTTGCCGAGTCAGCCGGGGTGCAAAAAAGGGATTTCGCCAGTCACTCGAGCCGGATTCGATTCCGAGCACATCGCGGTCAGCGGGTTCGGTATGCTTGACCGAAGTTCTGCCGATGCCGGAGGTTCTTGTCCCCAATCGCATCCCACGCCTTATCCGCCACCATGCTCGCCAGTCTCCAAACGTTCACGCTTCTGGGTATCGAAGCGATGCCGGTCGAGGTTGAAGTCGATCTGTCTCCGGCGGCAATGCCCAAGACGACGCTGGTCGGCCTGCCCGAGGCGTCGGTCAAGGAAAGCACGCATCGCGTCGAGCGGGCGATCGTCAACAGCGGGTTCATCCGCCCTCAAGATCGCGTCGTGATCAATCTTGCCCCTGGTGATCTGCCGAAACAGGCACCCTCGTTCGACTTACCCGTAGCGCTAGGCGTGCTGGCCGGAAGTGGCCAGCTGGTATCCGACCGTTTGGATCGCTACGCGGTGGTTGGCGAATTAGCGCTGGAGGGTTACACCCGTCCGATCAAAGGGGCCCTGTCGATGGCCATCGCCACCGCTCGGCAGCCCCACCTAAAAGGACTGCTCGTACCCACCGAGAACGCGCAAGAGGCAGCGGTCGTCGAGCAGATCGATGTCATCCCCGTGGCCAACCTCGCCCAAGCGGTAGCATTCTTGAGCGGCCAGATCGAGATCCCGCCGCATCCCAGCCAATTGGAGCAGTGGTTCGAAGAGTACAGCGTTTACGATGTCGATTTCGGCGATGTCCGCGGCCAGGAAATGGCCAAACGGGCGATCATGTTGGCCGCCGCCGGCAGCCACAATCTGATCATGATCGGTCCACCGGGCAGCGGCAAAACGATGCTGGCAAAGCGGATGCCGACGGTGCTCCCGCAACTCACGCCGGCCGAGTCGATCGAGACGACAAGGATTTATAGCGCTTTGGGCCAATTGCCTGCGGGACAGCCGCTGATGGCCCGGCGGCCGTTTCGCAGCCCCCATCACACCATCAGCGACGCGGGGCTGGTTGGCGGCGGAAGCCCGCCGACGCCAGGTGAAATCTCGAAATCGCACAACGGCATTCTGTTCTTGGATGAGTTACCCGAGTTCAACCGCAAAACGCTCGAAGTGATGCGGCAACCGATGGAAGACGGCGTGGTTACGATCTCAAGGGCACTGCGGAGTTCGACCTTCCCGGCCGACTTCATGCTGGTCGCCGCCGCAAACCCCTGCCCGTGCGGATATCGCAGCGACCCCCGCCGCAGTTGCAATTGCACGCCACCGCAGGTCGAGCGGTACATCTCCAAGATCTCGGGACCCCTGATGGATCGGATCGACATTCACATCGAGGTGCCGTCGGTGCCCTTCGAGGAATTGTCGGCTTCCGGGGCGAATGCCACGACCAGCGCCGAAATGCGCCTGGACGTGACTCGCGCGAGAGCAGCCCAGGCCCAGCGATTTGCCAGCGGCCCGACCCGGTATAACGCCCAGATGACCAGCCGCGAGGTCCGCAAGCACTGCGTGTTGGACGCCGCCTGCAGCAAATTGCTGCGGCACAGCGTCGAGCAGTTGGGCTTATCCGCCCGCGCTCATGACAAGGTGCTGCGGGTGGCACGCACGATCGCCGATGTGGCCGGCGCCGAGCAGATCGAGGAATCGCACCTTGCCGAAGCGATCAATTACCGCTCACTCGATGCCGATCTGTGGACCTGATTCGGTGAACCCGTTACCACGCTCAACATCACCGAGCCGTTTTCAGGCGGCTGAGTCCGCCGTCGACGGTCAGGGTGTGTCCGGTGATCCAGGTTTGTTCGGGTGACAGCAGCCAATGGATCGCCGAGGCAATATCACCCGGCGTGCCGAGCCTGCCGAGCGGGTGCATGGCCAGTGAAGTTTCGGCACCACGCGGATTGGACCAGACCCGTTCGGTCAGCGGCGTTTGGGTCAAACCGGGAGCGACCGCGTTCACGCGGACACCGGCGGATGCGTAGGTAGCCGCCGCGGCCCTGGTCAAACCCTCGATCCCAGCCTTCACCGCCGCGATCGCTTCGTGATTGGGCAAACCGACCATTGCCGCGCCGCTGCTCATCAGCACGATCGCGCCACCGCCGCCCGTCCGCATCACGGGCGCCGCTGCCCGCACCAGGCCCATCGCCGTGGTCAGGTTCTGGTCGATCGTCTCTCGCCAATCTTCCAGCGACGTGAGATGGGCAGGCTTCAGCAGCAGCGAGCCGGCCAAGTTCACGGCACCGTCGAGTCTGCCAAACTCGTCCACCGCCCGAGCCACGGCGGCAGCCGTTTCGGCCCAGTCCCGCGCATCGACGACGGCGGTCGGTTGCCCCAGTTGGGTAGCGAGTTGCTCGAGCGGAGCCGCCCGTCGTCCGCACATCAGCACGCGACCGCCCGCCGCGACCAATCGTCGGCAAACTTCGCTGCCGATGCCTCCGGCGGCGCCGATGACCAAGTATCCATGACTCATATTCGTCTCGAGATTTCCGTTGATTGCCGGTGCGGACCCGCTGCTGGCCGATCGACCGCTCGGCCAAAATTTCGGACCTTAGAGCGGGCTGGCGAGTTGACCGCTAAGCTGAGGGGGTATCATACGGGTATCGACAAGTGTCGATCGGCGGGCGTCCGCAACCTCCAACACTCAGTAACCCCCTCGCTCGGGAAACCTTTTCTATGTCCTTTCTGATGGTTCCCTTGGTCCTGTTCGGCGTCCTTGCGGTAGGTGCCGTGTTGGTGCTGATGTACGGCGTCGGCATCTTCAATCGACTCGTTACCCTGCGTAACCGGGTCGATAACGCGTTTTCTCAGATCGAGGTGCAGCTCAAGCGACGCCACGATCTGATCCCCAACTTGATCGAAACGGTCAAGGGCTACATGGCCCACGAACGGGACACGCTCGAGGCCGTGATCAAGGCCCGAAATCAGGCGGTCAGCGGTCTGCAGGGGGTTTCCGGGAACGCGGGGGACCACCAAGCGATGCTGCAGATGGCGGGTGCGGAAAAAGGACTGTCGGGGGCGCTAGGGCGAATGTTCGCCTTGGCCGAAGCCTATCCCGATCTGAAGGCCAATCAGAACATGATGCAATTGACGGAAGAGCTGACGTCGACGGAGAACAAGATCAGTTTTGCTCGTCAGGGCTATAACGATTCCGTCACCGCCTACAACACCTATCGCCAGACCTTTCCCCCGCTGATCGTCGCCGGCATGACGGGGCACTCGACGGATCGTGACTTGCTAGAGTTCGACAGCGCGGCGATCGCCGAAGTGCCCAAGGTGTCCTTCGGCTGATGACCACCCAATTTTTCGATCGCCAAGAGGCGGCTCGAACCAACACTTGGTGGTTGGTGACCCTGTTCGTGGCCGCGGTTGTCGGTTTAGTCGCCACCACGTCGGGGATCGCGTACGTAGCCAGCCAGAACATCAAGTTCGAAGTCGACCAGGGTGAGCCGATCCCGCCGGCGACGGTCGCGGCGGTGGTCGGAGTCGCGACGGCGGTCGTCATCCTGCTCGGCAGCCTTTTCCAGGTCATCGCGCTCCGCGCGGGCGGTGGCACACGCGTCGCCGAAAGCTTGGGCGGTCGGCAGATAACGCAAGATAGCGAGGATCTCGGAGAGCGGCGTTTGCTGAACATCGTCGAGGAGATGGCGATCGCCTCGGGAACTCCGGTTCCTCCGGTCTACCTGCTTGACGAACCGGGCGTGAATGCCTTCGCGGCGGGTTATCGGCCGGGAGATGCCGTGATCGGTGTCACCCGAGGGGCGGTCGAACAACTCAATCGTGAGCAGCTGCAGGGTGTGATCGCGCATGAGTTCTCGCATGTCCTCAACGGGGACATGCGGATGAGCATTCGGATGATCGGCATTCTGCACGGCATTCTCCTACTCAGTCTGATCGGCCACATGCTGCTCCGCTCGCTCCGCTTTGTCGGTGCGCGCTCGTCCAACTCGGATCGCGGCAACGGGGGCATCGTCATCGTAATGTTGGTATCGGGCTTGGTGCTCGTCATTCTCGGCGCGATCGGGTCGTTCTTGGGGGGGCTGATCAAGGCGTCCGTGAGCCGTCAGCGAGAGTATTTGGCGGACGCTTCGGCGGTGCAATTCACCCGTAACCCCCCCGGGCTGGCAGGAGCGTTGAAGCGGATCGGGGGCATGTCTCAGCACGGGCTGTTGAAGCATCCCAATGCGGCGGTCGCCAGCCACATGTATTTTGCCCAAGGGGTCTATGAGGGTCTGACCGGATTGCTGGCCACGCATCCGCCGCTGGAAAAGCGAATTCGATCGATCGAACCGACTTGGGATGGGACCTATCCCGCCGTGGCGGAGTCTGAGGTTCCGATTGCCCGCGCTCCCGCTCGAGGACAGGCGAAGGGATCGAGACGGCTTGCCGAAGCCACAGCCGGGCTGGTTGGTGAATCGACGAGTCCTGCTCGCGATCGACCGATGGGATCGGAGGATTTTTCGCGGCAATCGCCGCCCGCGCACTCGGCGTTCGATCGGGCGTTGGTCCCCGTACCGTTGGTCATGTCAGGGACCGAGCAGGTGGGCGAACCGGCTGCCGAGCACCGCCGCTATGCGGCCGCCCTGCTCAAGGAAATCGATCGGGATTTGAGTGCGGCCGCGGCGCAACCGTACTCGGCGCGGGCCTTGGTGTTCGCGTTGTTGATGGATCACGATGAGCCGATCCGCCAATTGCAGTTCGCAGCGCTCGATCGCATGATCACGCCAGATGTTGTCGCCTTGACCCGTAAGCTGCTTCCCAAAGTGCTGGAGGCGCCCGATGCGGCGAGACTACCGCTGGTCGACTTGGCTTTGCCGATGCTGCGAATGATGACCGCGCCGCAGTACGCGACGTTCATCAAGGCCTTTCGGGAAATGGTCAACGCGGATCAGCGGCTGACCGTTTTCGAGTGGGCGCTCAGCCAGGTATTGGTTCGCAACTTGCGTCGCGAGTTTGAGGCCCGCGAATCGACCGCCACGCTGTACAACCGCTTGAACAAGTTAGTGCCCGAGGTGTCGGTGCTGTTGTCGGTCATGGCGCGGGTGGGAACGATCCCGGGTGACGCGGAGGCAGCTTTCCGCAAAGGCGTAGCGGAATTGAAATCGGTTCAGCCTGTGCTATTGCCGGCGTCGGAGGTTTCGTTCACCGCCCTGGACCGTGCCTTGTCGAAGTTGGCGCGAACGTCACCCCATTCGCGGCATGATTTATTGATGGCCTGTGCCGCGATAGTCTGTTCGGATGGGATCGTCAGGGTCAAGGAAGCCGAGTTGATCCGTGGAATTGCCGACCTACTCGATTGCCCGATGCCGCCATTGTGCGGCCAATTGGAATTGGAATACACGAGCTGAGCGCATCGCGATCGCAAGCGGATCGCCATTCTAGCGTCGCAGTGCGGCGGGAAATGCAAAACGCCGATCCGCTTTTGAGCGGATCGGCGTTCCTGAGCAGTTCGTCGTTTTGATCAACCCGCTGCCTTACTGGTCAGCGTCCGGCTTTTCCGCTTCGGGTTTGTCGGCTTTCTCCGCTGCTTCACGCTCCGGCTGAGCGCGTTCGGGTCGTCCCGCTCGTTCTCCGCGCTCGGCCTGATCGGGTCGACGTGGCCGTTCCGGACGCGCCCGCTCCTCTCCGTCGCGGCGGCGGGGCTCGCCAGCTTCACGATCGCGGCGACGGGGCTCGCCGGGTCCGGCTCCCTCGGGGCGCTCGCGGCCTGGCCCACGGCCGAAGCCGGGTCCACCCGGTCCGCCGCCCGGCATCATGCGACCCATTGGGCCACGCTCGGCCATCACCCGCAGCTGGTTTTTCTGGTCCGCGGTCAAGATCTTATCGAGCTGCGCCCGCACTTCACTTTGCAGGGCTTCGAGCTTTTCTTGCTGATCGGCGGACAGGTCGAGTTGTTCGGCAACGAACGGCGGCAGGATCATGCCGGGGCGAAACATCGGCCCAGGACCTCCACCAAGTGGGCCTCGACGCCCTTCAGGCCTGCCTGCTGGGCGTCCCTCACGGCTGCGTTCCGTCCACCCCTCGGGACGTTCCTCGGGTTTGCCTTCGGCACGGGGACGTTCCGTGCTCTCGCGATCGGGTGGCTGTGCGACGGCGAGCGTGCCGAAGCAAACCAGAGTGGCTGCCAGACCGGGCAGTGCGGAAAGGAGAAGCTTCTTCATCGAATTCCAATCGGTTCAAGTGAACGAGGGACGATCGATTCTTACGGCCATTAGCCGTCCCGATGAGACCAATCTCGAAGGGCTATCGAACGGAGTTTTCTCAAGATTGATCAACCGCGTCCGATGGCTCAAGTTTCTGTAAAACTTGCCATAATCGGGTCCCAGCGGACAATGTGCTTGGTGCTGATCGGCGGTCGGAAACCTTTCGGCAGCTGTCCACGACAGCTGCTAGGCGACAAACTACACTGAAGGATCGGGTTTAACGGCCCGCAACACACGGCCTGCCGGGGGACGTGCGGAGATCCGTTCGGTAATCAAAGGGGTTGATGGATGGGTTGGCTTACGATGCTCGCCGCGGCGCTTCTGGCCGTAGTCAACGTGCGGGTCACGACCCTCGATGGCGAGATCGTCACGGGACAGTTGTCACAACTCGACGATGCCGGAGTTAACCTCCTGGGTGATGCGGCAATCCAGATCCCGCTCGAACGCCTGTTGTCGATCGAGCAGGTCGAGCAGGTGTCGGTGAGTGGAACCCATTCCACAGTCGGGTTACGCGGGGGATCGCGAGTGGCTGTCGACGGGCTGACCTCGTCCGAATCGACCATCGAGTTGGCGGTTCGCGGCGGCCAATCGCTGAAGCTGCCGCTCAAGCAATTGCTTTGGATTCGGTTCCGCGGTGCCTCTCCAGCCGTCGATCCCCAGTGGCTCGGCTTGGTCGAGAAGCAACGCGTCTCGGATTCGTTAGTCATTCGCCGGCCGGGGGATGCGATCGATCAAGTCGAAGGCGTGGTTTTGGCGATTGGGGCCGAGAGCGTTTCGTTCAGTTTGGACGGAGAGACGATGCAGGCGCCGATCGCCCGCTTGGAGGGCTTGCTGTTGGGAGGCGCCGGGTCGGCCGAACCGCCGATCGCGGGGTCCCCCGCGATCGTGCTGGAGGATGTCCATGGGTCTCGCTGGGTTGCCACTTCGCTGGGCCGCGGCGATGACGCGAAGGTGCGGCTCAACCTGTCGGAGGACGCTTTTTATGAGCTCCCTTTGGATGCGATCCGTAAGGTGGAATTGCGGGGGGCGATCGAGTTTTTAGCAGCGCAGCCTCCGGTCGAGTCGGCGTACACGCCCTACGTTTCGCTCGGGTTGTCCAAGGGTTTGTTGTCCGACTGGCTGGGGCCGCAGGTGCTCGCGGACCGTGATCTCGTCCTACGGTCGACATCGCATGTCGAGTACCGAGTGGGTGAAGGCTTTCAGACTTTGGCAGGCAGCGTCGAACTGGCACCGGAGGTAACTGCTGGGGCTGACTGCGTCGTGCGGGTGCTGCTCGACTCGAAGGTTGCCTGGGAACAGACCCTGGACGTGGCCGATCCCGACCCGCGAGGTTTCGAATTGCCGCTGAGCGGTGTTCGCCGGGTGCGCTTCGAAGTCGTCGCCGGGGATGGTGGCGATTTGGGCGACACGGTTCGATTCCGCCAACCGAGGATGCTCAAATGATTCGGAACAACGCCGTATCCCTGCTGGCTCGCGTCGCCGAAGCCTTGCGAAGTCCGATGATTCTCGCGGTCGTCTGTTCGCTCGGTCTGCTCACTCCGAGCGTTGTCTCATTCGCTCAGGAGACCGAACTCGCGTTGGATCCGCGAATCGAGTTGGCGGAGAGTGGTCGGATCGAGGCGATCCGACGCGCGATGCCGGCGACGGTGAGCATCTTTGTCCCTGGTGGTGGAGGCGGGGGCAGCGGCGTGTTGATTTCGCCCGAAGGATACGCGTTGACCAATTTTCACGTTACCAGCCCTGCCGGCAGTCACATGCGATGCGGCTTGTCGGATGGGCGGATCTACGATGCGGTGATCATCGGCATCGATCCCGTGGGGGATTTGGCGCTGATTCGTTTGTTGGGGAGAGATGATTTTCCGTATGCGGAAATGGCCGACAGCCGCGCGGCGCGTCCCGGGCAATGGTGTCTTGTCATCGGCAATCCGTTTTTGTTGGCCACCAACCTGCAGCCGACGGTGACCTGGGGAATTCTCAGTGGGGTTGGACGCTATCAGTATCCCGCTGGCACGCTGTTGGAATATGCCGACTGCTTGCAGACCGACGCGTCGATCAATCCGGGCAATTCGGGCGGTCCGCTGTTCGACGCTTCGGGTCGATTGCTTGGGATCGTCGGCCGTGCGTCGTTCGAGAAGCGGGGCCGTGTCAATGTCGGCGTTGGCTATGCGATCTCGATCAATCAGGCCAAGAATTTTCTCGGTGATCTCCACAGCGGCCGGATCCTCGATCATGCGACCTTGGGCGCGACGGTGTCGACGGATACAGACGCGGGCGGAGCTCAGGTCAGCAACATCCTTCGCTCCAGCGATGCCTATCGCCGCGGCATCCGCTACGGCCACAAAATCCTCGAGATCGACGGCCGCAGCGTCAACACCGCCAACGAGGTCCAGAACGTGTTAGCGACCTTGCCCGCTGGCTGGCGAGTACCGGTCGTCTATTCCGCTGCAGGCCAACGGCAGTCGACGTTGGTGCGATTGGCCAATTTACATGGTTACGATGAATTGTTGGAAAAGATGGCGGCCGCCTTGCCCCCCCCGCCGCCGACGCCCGAACAACGCGAGAAACCCCCACGACCCGATGGCGAGCCGGATGCTGCGCCGGCCGAGGGCGAAAACGGGCCGGCGCCCGATTTGAAAAAGCAGATTCCCGGGGGTCTGCCGCCGGGGCACCCTCCGGTTGGCGTTCCCAATCAGGAGTTGCCCCCGGAGGTTGCGAAGTGGTTTGAGGCTCGCCGCGGCTTCGCGAACTACCATCCCAATCGCGTCAAGCAGCAAGAATTGCTCTCGGTGCTGCGGTCGCAAATGAAGGGCATGTGGGAAGGCGAAGTCGCGAAAACCGCACAGGACCCGCCGACGGGCGATGATTCCCCCGACTCCGCGCGATTGGCTTGGCGGATTGAGGGTCTCACCGACGACGCGGACGGTCGCGAGGTAAGGCTGTGGGTCGAGGACGATCGTTATTCGATAACGGTTGGTGATCTGGTGATCGAATCGACGCTCCGGGCTGACTTGGCCGCCGGCGTCTCCGCGGGCAATGTCTCCGGAGTCCTGGCGGCGTTGGACGCCTGGCGTTCGTTACTGATTCGCGGGGTCGATGGATATGGCGAATGCTTTTATCGCGGCCGCGTTCCGTTTTTGGGCCAGCGACCGCTGCGGGATTGCTTGATCGGAGTTTCGAGCGATTTCGAATCGTCGTGGCTGATGCAGTCCGATTCGGGTCGGCTCGAGGCGATCGAGGTGATGGCGGATCGAGATGAGGATCCGGCCGAGTTGCTGATCACGTGGGCAGACGATGTGGCCGGGCATCCGGTTGGGCTGGAGCTACGCTATGGCACCAACTCCATGTTGAAACTCAAGGTCACGTCGTGGGTACGCGATTCCGGTGACCTACCCAATCGACCGGACGCTCAAGGGGGTGAACCATGATGATCCGCGCGTGCGGGCTGGCTGTGGGATGGGGGTTTGGGGTCGCGTGGTTGACCCGGGTGGTGCTCTCGTTGCTGCTGGTTTCGATTCCCTCGTTGTCGCGGGGCGATCAGCCCGACTCGGGTGGCGGCTCGAATTATGAACAGGACTTGGGCGCTTTGGTGCGGCGGGCTCAGGCGTCAGCGGTCAAGATTTATGGTGCCGGTGGTGGCGGGCTGGTCGCCTATCAGAGCGGTTTCTTGGTCTCGCCGCTTGGTCATGTCGCGACCGCCTGGAGTCACGTGTTGGATGTCGAACCCGTCGTGGTCCTCGATGACGGCCGTCGATTTCCTTCCAAGATCGTCGGTTTCGAGCCGCGGTTGGATCTCGCCGTCCTGAAGATCGAAGCCGAAGAACTGCCCTACTTGGAATTGGCACCCGAGTTGCCCGAACTCGCCGATCCGATCTTAGCGATCAGCAACCTGTTCGGGATTGCCAGTGGCGACGAACCGGCGAGTGTGATGAAGGGCGCGATTGCCGCGATCACACGCTTGGACGCACGTCGCGGCACCTTCAAAACACCTTATACCGGTACGGTGCTGATCCTGGATTTGGTCGCCAACAATCCGGGTGCCGCGGGCGGCGCGGTGATCGCCGCTGACGGCCGCGCGGTGGGGATGCTCGGCAAGGAATTACGGGATGCCTCCGCGGGGGTCTGGCTCAATTACGCGTTGCCTTCGCAAGTCCTGCGAGAAGCGATCGCCAACATCGTGGCGGGCAGGGCCGTCGTGGCCACCGACAATTCGTTGCCGGTCTTGCCTCGCGAGCGTTCTCACAATCCCACGACCTTGGGTTTAAGCCTGATCCCCAATGTCTTGGAAATCACGCCAGCCTTCGTCGATCGGGTCTTGCCCAGTACCCCCGCCGCGCGGGCCGACATCCGCGCGGATGATCTGATTCTGTTGGTTGGCAATACGCGGATCGATAGTCAGCGAACCTTCATCGAGACGCTGCGACGCATCGACCGACGGGATCCCGTCGTGCTGACCCTGCAGCGGGGGCCGCGGATTGTCAGCGCCCGGTTGGAACCTTAATTCGCCCTGCCCTCCCTTTTTTGTCCGAGTGAATCACCCATGCGTTGCTCCCCTCGACGACCGCGGATCGGATCGAGATCCTTCGCGCCCTGGGGCGTGAACCTCTGCGTCGCATTCGTGTTGGGCGGGGCGATCACGGTCGGCGGAACGATCCTACCCGGCGCGACTTGTGTCTGGGCGGAGGAGCTTTGGGTGGCCCGCGCCAGGGCGGTTCGCGCCGCGATGGAACAGGTTGCCGCGTCGGTCGTGACGGTCGAATTGATCGGCGTGACGGAACCTGCCGAAGGCGAAGTCGCCGCGGACGCACCCACGGTCGCCGTGGCGATCGATGACCAGCGGCATTTCCTCGCCTCGGTCTTGGCCGTGCGTGGTAACCCGACATCGATTTTGCTGGTTACCCCGAGCGGTCGTCGGGGCGTGGCGAGGGTCGTCGCCCGTGATGAGGCCCGCCAGATCATCCTGCTGAGGTCCGAAGAGGACTTGGGTGGAGACGAGGGAGAGGTGAAACCGTTGGGGCTTTGGGAAGGCGAAGCAACCGTCGGTCAGACGGTGATCGCCGTCGGACGGCATGCTGGTAGCCAGACTGCCGCGGTTTCCACCGGAATCCTCAGTGGTACCGATCGGAACTGGGGTTTGGCCCTGCAGACCGACGCTCGGGTCTCATCCGCGTTCTATGGCGGGCCGCTCGTCGACTTGCGGGGCAGGGTTTTGGGCATCATCGTGCCGATGGTGCCCGATGGCGGCGCGGAAAATGACACAGCCTGGTACGACTCGGGGATCGCGTTCGCAATCCCATCCGCGGCTCTCGTGCGGAGACTACCCGGGCTGATGCGAGGCGAGGACGTGCGCCGCGGATTGGTCGGCATCGTGCCCAAGGAAAGTGACCCTTACGTCGAGTCGACGGAAATCGCGGCCGTTCGTCCCCGGTCGCCAGCAGCCCGCGCCGATCTGCAACCGGGCGACGTGGTCCAGGCTATCGACTCGGTCGAGATTCGTAGCCATCGCGAAATCAAGCAACTGCTCGGCGGACGCGATGCCGGTGAGACGGTCACGCTGCGCATCGCGCGGGGTGGAGAGGTCAGCGAAAAGATGGTGACGCTGGCCGATTCGATCCCACCGCTGGTACCCCAGCGGATCGGCATCACCGTCAGACAAGAAAACGTCCCCCCTGCTGACGCCCCAACCGCCGGTGCGCCGGCCGCTGAGGCACCACAGCTAGTCGCACCCTCCGAGGTCGTGGTCTCTGGCACGGTCGCCGGTTTGCCCGCGGACGGCAAACTGCAAATCGGCGATCGCATCCGGTCGCTCAATGGGAATCCGGTCGACGATCTGTCCGCCTTGCGCCGTCAAGTTTTCTCCGCCGATCCTGAGCAGCCCCTAGTCCTGGTGATTTCGCGGGATGGTCAGCCGAGCGAGGTTCAGTTGCGGTCCACCGCGATCGCCATGACCGATCCGCAATCGTTTCCCGAATCTCTCCGATATGCCAGCCCTGAAGATGAGAAGTGGGAGATTCGCGAGTTTGCGATGCCAGATATCGGCAACGCCGCCGTGCTGGTGACACCGGTCCCGACCGCGGCGGGACTGCGAGCGGCGGCCGTCGATCCGAGGCTCGGTTTGGCGGTGTTGTTGGCCGATCCTGGGGAGACGGATTTGAAGCGCGCGGCCGAACCTTGGCTCGAGCCGGCGCGTACCGCGGGCATGATCGTCTGCATCGTCGCCCCGTTGGCGGAGGATCGCTGGAACCCGGAGGAGATTGACGTGCCGAGCCGATTGGCGGCCGCCATTCGTCAGAATCAGGACATCGATCCGGCGCGGCAAGTGATTGGGGGAATGGGCCGCGGTGCGGGCGGCTCCCTGGCGCTGGCCGCGGCGATCCTGCGTCCCGGCAGCTTTCAAGGGATCGCGATCCGTGGCGACATCCGTCCGCCCGGCATCCGTCTCCGTGAGAACGATCCCGCCGCACCGTTGCAACTGTGGCTGATGCCTGGAGAGGATGTCGAACCGCCCAAATGGTCGGAAGCCTTCCCGAAGCTTGGTTTTCCCGTACTCGGCGGCCAAGTCGATCCGGCAGCCATTTTGGCTTGGGGTCGGTCGTTGACGACGCTGTGATCGCTCGGAGCGCCTGATCGCTTTCGGTCAGGCGTCCTGACGCTTGGTCACCGGTTTCAGCAATGGCAGGATCTCCGCGGCCAAGAAGAACGATCCGCAGATCACGATTTGGTGGTGCGGCGAAACGGTCTCGGCACGAGCGCGGCTGAAAGCCGCCTCGGGGTATTCCTCAATGACCGCCACGTCGGCGTTGGGAACCGCGGCCAGCAGATCTACGGGGTCGCGATAGCGAGGATTGGCGTGATATCGTGTCAGGATGATCCGATCCGCCAAAGCAGCCAGCCGTTCGAGCATGCCCCGGTAAGGTTTGTCTCGACTGGTGCCGAAAATCACCGTGATGCGGCGTTCGCCGGGTTGGCTTTCCAGGAACTCGCAGAGCGCCGAAATCGACTCCACGTTGTGCGAGGTATCGAGAATGACCTCGGTACCGTCCCGCAAGTCAAATCGTTCGATCCGTCCGGCACAGCGAACTCGGGCTAGGCCAACCGCCTGGTCCTCAAGCCGGGTCAACGTGCCAGCTTGGCCGAGCAGGTCGAGGATCACGCAAGCGAGCGAGGCGTTTTGACCTTGGTGCAACCCGGGCAGGGCCAGATCCCAACCGTCGCGTCGACGAATCGGTTCGCGATTCGGTATCAAAGTCAGGTCGGCTCGCCAACCGGCGGAATCGGGTTCCAAGCGGAAATCGAAGTCGCGGCCGATTTGAAACAGGGGTGCTCCGACCTGCTCCGCCGTTTTGGCGATTACGGTGGCGGCGTCCCCTGCCCTAACTCCGCTGACCACCGGCACACCGGACTTGATGATGCCCGCCTTTTGCGCGGCAATCTCGGCCAAGGTGTTGCCGAGGATCTGTTGATGATCGAGCCCGATCGACGTGATTGCCGTGACCGTTGGGAAGCAGACGTTCGTGCTGTCCAGCAGCCCACCTAGGCCAACTTCCAACACCACCGCCTGGCAGGCCCGATTCTTGAAATGGAGTAGCGCGATCGCTGTTGTCAATTCGAAGAAGGTTGGTGAGCCGGCGCCCTGGTTCGCCAAGTTTGTGGCGACCTCGCGAACCGCGCGCACCAACCCAACCATTTCGCTGCGCGTCGGCATTTCAGAGTCGACGACGAACCGTTCCTCGAGATCGGCGAGATGGGGCGACGTGTAAAGGCCGGTCCTTATCCCGGCGGAGGTCAGCATGGCCGCGACCATCGTGGCCGTGCTCCCTTTGCCTTTGGTCCCCGCGATATGCACGACAGGGATCGCTTCGCCCGCGACGCCTGCCAAATCCAAAAGGTCAATCAGCCGGCGCATCCGCTGCAACCGGAATTGAAAGGGCGTCGTATCGCCGGTCCGCTCGTAATTGATCAGGCTGTAAAGGTACGCGATCGCGGCAGGGTAATCGAGGTCATCGATCGGCATCGAGGCGGTTTCCGGATGGTTGCGGGCCGGCAAGTCGCGGGGCTGGGTTCGGGACGGGAAGGGACTCGCCGTCGGTAGTGCCGATTTGCGGAGTACGAAAGAAGTATCGGACGATCAGGTAGGAGTCGACAAGTCACCCCGGCGGTGGTTCGGCGGCACCGAGTCGCTGGGACTGTTCGCTGGCGGTATAAATTGCGATCATGGGCGGACCGAACCATCGGGCGGATTCGTTCGTAACGACAGCGGCCTGATTTTTTCCCGAGATCGCCGGTTGCCGAGACCAAGATTCCGTATTTTGGATTACCTTGATTTTCCCCACCGGCGTTTTCTCCGGTAATCATTCCCCCTTGGCCCTAATGGGTTGTGCCCGTGGCTATCGATCAAAGCGTGACTTCCGCCGTTGCCGAGCCCAAAACCTCTTCGGGTACCAACTCGGGAGTGGTTATCGAAACTCGCAACTTAACCAAGGTGTATCGAGATTTCTGGGGGCGACGTAAAGTCGCGGCACTCAAATCGCTCGACATCGAAGTTCGGCAAGGCGAGATTTTCGGGTTGCTCGGACCCAACGGCAGTGGCAAATCGACCACCATCAAGCTGATTTTGGGGTTGTTGTTTCCGACCAGCGGTCGCGTGTTGGTCTTCGATCAAGATGCGACTGAGACGCGAAAGAATGAGCGGATCGGCTATCTCCCGGAAGAATCGTACCTCTACAAATTTTTGACGACCGACGAAACGCTCGACTTTTACGGGCGATTGTTCGATCTTTCGGCCGAGGAGCGGAAGCGTCGGATTGATGAGTTGGTCGAATTGGTCGGGTTGCAGGGGGCCCGGCATCGCCAGTTGCGTGAGTACAGCAAGGGCATGACCCGCCGTGTCGGTTTGGCGCAGGCGCTGATCAACAACCCCGACCTGATACTGCTCGATGAGCCGACGACCGGTTTGGATCCGATCGGTAGCCGTGACATGAAGGACCTGATCCTGTCGCTCCGCGAACAAGGAAAAACGGTCCTGCTCTGCAGCCACCAGTTGTCCGATGTTCAAGACGTTTGTGATCGGGTCGCGATCTTGCATCAGGGTGAATTGAAGGAACTCGGCCGCGTGACCGAATTGTTGAAGGTCCAGGATGTCACCGAGGTTCATGCACGGGGTTTGAGCGAAGCCGCGAAGCAAGAGATCGCGGAAGTGATCAAGCGGCATGGCGGGACGGTGGAGTCGATCGATAACCCAACGGCGACGATGGAAGAACTGTTCCTGAACATCGTTCGTGAAAGCGAGCGTCGTCCGGGGGCGCGGCGCGTGACCAGCGACTCGGCGGCAGGTGATCAGGGTCAGGTCAAGGCGGAGGCCAAGTCATGACGTTGCAGCCAGAAGATTTTTGGTCATTTGGGGAATGGTTGCTGAGGCCGCAGGCATTTCTGGAAAGCGCGTTGCTGCAGGGGGTCGTCCTGATCGCGCTGGCGATTCTGGTCGGTTTGCTGGTCGGCTACCTCGTTTCCGCGGTCCGCTATGGACCTGCCGAAGGGTTTTACGCCGTTGCCCGTGCCGTGCGGGATCTGATTCGTGACGATCTGCCGGGGACCTCGCCTCGTCGCATCGTCGCTCTGGCGAGGCTCGCCTACAAAGAAGCGATCCGCCGCAGGGTGCTCGTCGTCGTCGGGCTGTTTTTGGTCGGTTTGTTGTTCGCCGGTTGGTACCTTGACCCGCGGAGTTCGGACCCCGGCCGGTTATACATCAGCTTCGTGCTCACCGCGACGAACTACCTCATTCTGTTGCTGGCGTTGTTCATCAGCGCGTTCAGCCTGCCGGCCGATATCAAGAACCGGACGATCTACACGATCGTGACCAAACCGGTGCGTGCGACCGAGATCGTGTTGGGACGCATGCTCGGGTTCGTCGCCGTCGGGACGCTGATCCTGATCCCGATGGGCATTGCCAGCTACTTTTTTGTCACCCGCGGCCTGCAGCACGATCACGAAGTGGCCGACATCCAGGAACTGGCTGACGGCCGATTCGAGGGCAAGCTGAGCTATGATCAGTTCCACGAACACACCTTCACGCTCGATCCACCCGCCGCAGCCGGGGAGCCCTCGTTGGGGTTGACGGACGCGGTTCGCGGCCATCGGCATGTCATCCGTCAGCTCGACGGCAAGTACGTGATCGGTGAACCGACCGGGGCTCTGAGGGCCCGAGTGCCGAGTTATGGAACCTTGGTCTTTACCGATCGGGGCGGCAATCTCGACTTCAAGGGGATCGATGTCGGTCAGGAAAAGGCACGGGGCGGTTATAGTTCCGCGGGGATCGCCCGGCTCGTCGGTGTCGCTCGCGAAGCCCGACGGCTCGAATATGGCTATGTCGAGGGAGGGGGAGGGTCGCTCGGCTCGGCGATCTATTCCTTCGCGGACGTCACTCCATCGCGTTATCCCGACGAAGAGGGAATTCCGATGGAGATGAGCCTGCGGGCCTTTCGCACCGTGAAGGGAGATATCGTCTCGGGACTGCGCGGCTCGATTACGCTCCGCAATCCGGACAACACACAGCTCGAGAGCAACCCGATCAACTTCGTGGTCCAGGAATATGATGTCTCGGAGGAGCGTTTGCCGCGGCAGATCGAGGGGACCGACGGCGGTCAGGTCCGGATGCTCGATCTGTTCGAAGACTTGGTTACCCCCGATGGGCGGCTGGATGTGGTCATTCGTTGCTTGGATGGGCAACAGTATTTGGGGGCGACCACTAGCAGCGTCTATCTCCGTCCGGCGGAGTCGAGCTTTGCCTGGAATCTGTTCAAGAGCTATGTCTCGATCTGGCTACAGATGGTCATGGTCATCGCCTTTGGCGTGATGTTCAGCACTTTCCTCAGCGGTCCGGTCGCAATGGTCGCCACGTTCGTTTGCGTGCTACTCGGTTTCACCGCCGAACGGATCTACGACATCCGGTACTACATGGACAAAGGGGAGTCGATGGGTGGCGGGCCGATCGAGTCGATGGTTCGGCTGCTGCGACAAGACTCGATGACGACCGATTTGGACGTGGACGCGATCGCCGCCAAGGTCATCCAAGGTATCGATGCGGGGCTGATCTACACCTTGGACGTGATCGCGACTTCCTTGCCCAACCTGCCCAAGATGCTAAGCACCGCCGAATACGCGGCCAGCGGTTTCGATATTTTCGGATCGCTGCTCGCCCGACATGCGGTAGCGACCGTGGGCTACGTCATCGTCGCCTTTTTGATCGGCTATTTCTTCCTCAAGACACGAGAGATTGCGGCATGAATCGCACAAGCGGTTTTCGCAATAAACTGACCTATCTGCTCATCCTGATCACGATGTTGATCCCGTTGTATCTGCTCGGGCAACCCTCGGGCGGAAGCACCGGGGATGCTGGCGGTCAGTTGACGCAGATGCGGACCAAGTACAACATCGCCGAGAGCGAGTTGGGGGATATCAATCCGGCCAGCGAAACCATGAAGCTAGCGTCCTTGGGTCTCCGGGGCGTCGCCGCCACGCTGCTGTGGAGCAAGGCCAACGACTACAAGGTCCATCACGAATGGGATCGGCTTAAGGCCACGCTGAATAACATCGCGCTGTTGCAACCGCACTATGAGAAGGTCTGGGAGTTCCAGGCTCACAATTTGTCGTACAACGTGTCGAGCGAATTCGACGATTACCGTCAGCGCTACGCGATGGTGCGAGAGGGCATCGAATACCTGACGCGTGGTGTCGAACAGAATCGCAAGGCACCCCGCCTCGTTTGGTACACCGGTTGGTTTTACGGTCAGAAAATCGGCATGAGCGACGAGAAGCGGCAGTTTCGTCGGCTCTTCGCGGATGACGAACCGCAGCATGAAGCGCTCCGCGAAACCAACATTGCCGTCGATAGTCCCGAGTCCCGTGGCCCGGATGGTAAGCCGGATAATTGGTTGATCGGCAGGCAGTGGTTGCTGTATGGCTACGATCTCGTCGACAACGGCGTCCGGATCCGGAATCAGACCCCGATTAACTTCTTTCAAACCGGTCCGAAGTGGCGGATCAAGCACGCCGAGGCGATCGAGACCGAGGGTGTGCTGGACGATCGAGCCAAAAGCGCTTGGCAACTCGCCGCGGATGATTGGCAAGCCTTTGGGCAGCGAAGCGTGCCGACGACCTCGCCGTTCACCATCAAGCTCGGTGGCGCGGACGAACTGCTCGAGCAGCGTGATGGGCTAACGAAGGAGTTCATGGAGTTGGCCGGCGAGACTTACCGCGCCGAAGAAAAATCGTTGTACGACAGCATGAGCGAAGAGGAGCAGACGGCGTGGGAAACCCCCGCTGAAGAGCGAGATCAAACTCAGTACACGCTGGCGCTGCAGCTAGCCGCACGGCTCAAGCCCGGGCTGGGACGGGTTGCCCGGATCGCCCCCGAGGCCGTACGGTTGCGGGCGATCCAGTTGGCGACCGAGATCGACGACCTACAGGCACGTTTCGACAAGACGGTCAGCTACCGCGGCCAGGTCAATTATGAGTATTGGCAAACGTTGTGCGCTGCCGAACAGGAAGACCGTACCGTCGATGCCAGGCGGTTGTTGTTCGAGGCTGAACAGGCGAATGCGGATGCCGATCTCGATCTCGCCATTTCCAAATACGAGCAGGCTTTCGTACTTTGGGCCGATATCTTCGACGATTACCCCGTCTTGTTGCAGGACGATCTCAGCGAAGACCTGATGCGATCGATAGGTCGGTATCAGGTCGCGATCGACCAAGACACGTTCTCCGATGATTTTCCATTGGCCCCGTTTGTCGAAGTCATGGAGAACGAAACCAAGTCCGCCACCGAGTACGCGCGGCTGCGAGCCCTGCAGAAAACGAAGGCTGAGCAACCGCCAACGGAAGAGGACAAGCCGAGTAGCCCGGAACCGGCNNTGAGCCGACTCCGGAGACGCCCGCGGAACCGACTGCTGAGCCCGCCGCTACCCCCGAACCGGCGGCAGAGGCGGAGCCGGATGCGGGATCAGCGGACGGTACTGCAAGCGAGGCTGAGTCGGCGGTCGAGGTGTCCGCGGAACCGGAAGCCCCGCCAGTTGAGCCGGCCGCCGAGCCCGAGTGAGTTCGCTTGACGCCGGTTCGGGGCTCATTGGCGATGGCAGCTAGCCGGTCGCCATTCGAACTGGACAGAGTCGGCTGGGCTGTGTTACCCCACTGTTCTTCCGTGGCGGAGAGGAACGAGCCATCTTCGCCAGCCATCTTCCCCTCGATACGAGGTCACCGGTTGTCGATGTTGCGAGCATTCATATTGAGTCTGGTCCTGCTCCCGGTCTGTGCGCTGACTGTGGTCGCGGAAACCTCGGCTGCCGAAACGGTGAGGTACCGTTTGGAAAACTGGAAAGCTAAACACATCCATGACGTCGCCAAGGCGGATCAACTCACGGACATTTTGAAGAAACTCGGCTGCGAAGTCCAGAAAGCGGAACACAACGGCCACATCGATGTGAAATATCGTTGTCCCCAATGGAGACAAATTTCACCGGAAACCGAAGACGAAGTTGTTCGTTGGGAAAAATGGCTGAGGCAGCATTCGTTTCAAACCGAGCGCAAACCCAAGCCCGCGGGCTAATCAGCCCCTGACCATCGAGTGGTTCACAGGTACATGCCGATGAATCCGCCTTGGGCATCGGCATCGGCTTGCATCTTGGCGATCCGTTGTCGCGTTTTCTCCAAGTCGCCGGCAAGGATGTAACGATCGAACTCGACCATCATCGCCTGGCGGACCGACTCGGCGAGGAACTCGACGATCGGTTCGTTCAGCCACGGACAGGTTTCCTCGACCAGCCGAATGTGGAGGTCGCAAGCGATCGTCTTTTGGTCTTCGAGATCGGTCAGTAAAACGCCCTCCACGGCATAGCGAACCATGCCCCGCAGCGGTTCGTTCGTGAGATGGAATCGACAGCTGCCATGGGAAAGGTAGTAGGCGTTGTGGGCCCCATGCTTCTCCAAGGCGGCTTTCACCTTCAGCACGAACTGCTCGTAAGTCGGTGAAGCGTCCACCGGAATGTCGGTCCTCGTGACCGACCGCAGGGGCAAGCAATCGAATTCGATCTCGACCCATTGGCCGCTTTTCGCCGGATCGGGAGTTGATGCTGGGTTCATGTTTCGCATCGCGGGCGGTAGGTACCGCGACTGATCGGGGAAGAAGATATGGACCCGCCCTTCCGGGGGCGACACGCTCGGCTGCGAAAAGTCTAGGCGGTTCGCGTCGTCACGGCCACCGCCAAATTTTGCCATGGCGTCCCTATCCCTGCCGGAGTGGGGAACGCATCGGCGGCCGTGACGGGAATGGTCATCCGGCCAGCGGCGGACTACGCTCTATCCAAGCCTTCTGTTATTTGACTGCCCCGACCGATCCACTCGCCTGCGGCCTGATGGTTGAAAACGTACCGTTACGAAGTGAACATATCGACGGCTACACGATCGAGGGTTGGTCTCGCGCCGCGGTTCAGACCTATTGGCGGATCGCGGAGCTGAAATTGAACTTTGATCTCGGCGCACAACCCTGGGATTTCATCGGCACGCCGGTCACCTTCGTCACCCATACCCACCTCGACCACATCGCCGCACTGCCGCTGTACGTATCGCGGCGGAGGATGATGAAGATGGATCCACCGGTGATCTATCTTCCCGACTCCGCGATCGACCCTGCCTGGAAGTTGCTGAAGGCCTTCGTGCAGCTTGACCGCGGGGCGATGCCCTGCCATTTGGAACCGATCCGCGATGGGGACGAAATCGAAATTGGCCGCGAATGGCTGGTCACGGCGTTGCGGACCCGGCATACCATCGATTCGGTCGGCTATCTGGTCGAGCAGCGACGGCAGAAGCTGAAGCCCGAGTTTCAGGCATTGAGCGGAGCGGAGATTCGTGACCTGAGATTAGCGGGAACCGAGGTGACCACGGAAACCCGCTTGCCGATCTTCGCCTATACGGGCGACACCGCGCCGGCGGGTTTGGATGACAACCCAGAAATGTATGCCGCTAAAATCCTGATCACGGAAATGACGTTCGTCGCGCCGATGCATCGCAAAGAGAAGATTCACAAGCATGGCCACATGCACTTGGACGACATTGTGGAGCGGCGTGATCGCTTCCAGAACGAGGCGATTCTCGCCAGCCATTTCAGCACGCGTTGCAGTGATGCCCAGGTGGCGCGGTGGGTGGAAAAGCGGATTCCGGACGCGCTCGGTGGTCGATTGAGGTTGTGGCTGTGACGGCTGACCGCGAGTCGGCTGGGGCCAATTGGCGGGACGGACACCAAGACGGCGACAGCTTTTCCTGGCCGATTCCCCAAAGCGCCTATGTCCATGTCCCGTTCTGCCGCCATCGTTGCGGATATTGTCATTTCTCCGTGCTCCCCGGCCGTCTCGATCTGGCCGACCCCTATCTCGATGCCTTGGAGGTCGAGCTGGCAACGCTCGGAGAGCCGACCCCAGTCCGCACCCTATTTATCGGCGGAGGCACGCCGACGCGGTTACCGCCGCCGCAACTCGAGCGGCTGTTCGATTTGCTCGGCCAATGGTTGCCCATGGCGGACGGTGGGGAGTTGTCGGTGGAGGCGAACCCAGAAGACATCGATCTGGAATTGCTGCGGCAACTCGCCCGTCGTGGCGTCAACCGCATTAGCCTCGGGGTGCAATCGTTTGCGGCCCCCAAGCTGCGAATGCTGCAGCGCGGTCACGATCGACGGATCGCCACCGCGGCGATCGAAGCGGCGGCGCGAGAGATCGGAAACGTGTCGATCGATTTGATCTTTGCGGCGCCGGACGAAACTCCCGAGGCCTGGCGTGCTGACTTGGAAACCGCGGTGGCCCTGCCGATCTCGCACCTGTCGACCTACTCGCTGACCTACGAAAAGGGAACGGAATTTTGGGGACGACGCTTCAAAGGCGAGCTGTTGACGATCGACGAAGAGGACGAGGTCCAGATGTACCGAGATACTCGCCGGATCGCGGAAGCGGCTGGCTTAGGGCATTACGAGATCAGCAATTTCGCTCACCTCGGCAAACGCTGCGCCCACAACCTCGCCTATTGGCAGGGTTTGGGATGGCTCGCCATGGGGCCTGGCGCGGCACGATTCGTCGAAGGCCGCCGGGAGGTCAACCATCGCAGCCCGACGACTTACATTCGTCGCTTGCAACAGGGCCAATCGCCGGTGGCCGAGTCCGAGCCGATCACGCCGACTCAATGGGCTTGTGAGCGGGCCGCCTTCGGGATTCGCATGCTGGACGGGATCGATCTGGACGGGATTCGTCGCGAGACGGGCGTCTGCGTCGCTAGCCTCAGAAGCGCCGAGATCGAGCGTTGCCTTCGGCATGGTTGGTTGACGGTAAAGGGGACGCACTATCGGCTGACGGAGGTGGGGTTGCTGATGGCGGATGGCGTCGCGGCGGCATTTCTGTAGGGCACCGGGAGGTCCCGATGGTGACCGGGTAGCGGGCGGTGCCGACGAGGTAAGCCCGCGGCTTCGCAGCTACCCACCTGGCAGTTTGTCGCCATGGTCGTGAGGAGCCAGCGCCGACTTGAGTTTGCCGAGGAACTCGCTTTTGTAGTTCGCCACTTGCTGTTCGGTCAGCCCCGTCTTGGCGGCGACTTCGTGGTTCGCGACCCCGGCGACGAACAGCAATTCGATGCAACGGAGTTTCGGCCAGTCACCCCGTCGTTTCCAACGCCGGATGGCCTGGGAGACGGCGGCGCAAATTGCGGCCTCTTCCCCGTGCTTGCGCTCGACGCTGCGGGCGATCGAACTGGCCACACGCCCGCCCGTGAGCCGGGATAGCGGATCGTCCGGTGGGTCGCCAGAGCTTGCCTGGGCCGCCAGCGGTCGCCGGCCCTGCCGCCGAAGCTGATCCTTGATCCGGTTTTCGCAAATGCGGAACAGCCAACTTTCCACCGGCGTTCGCCTCGAGTCGTAGTTGCCGAGGCTGGTGAAGAAGCCATTGAAGGTTTCCTGCACGACGTCCTCGGCTGTTTGCACACTGCCGAGACGACCGCGAGCGAACGCCTGCAAACGTCCCTCGTAATGATCGATCAGCTGTTGCCAAGCCGCTTGGTCCCCGGCCCTGACGGCGACCATCAACGCCTCTTCCGACTCGTCCGCCGGATCATCGGGGTTCATGGCGAGGCGACCTCGGTGATGGGGCTCAGCGGCCCGATGTCCGGCTGTAACTCGGCATAGATCCCGACCAGGTCCTCGCGCGGACCGTTGTCTCCGGAGAGCAACAGCGAGGTCCCTGAGAAATAGCGTTCATCGAGGATGCGTAGCGATTCGCCGACCGGGCGAGCGACGCTGTGGCGACCCACCCCGGTACTCATCACGTCATGCGATCCACGAAAAACCGAGGAGATCTCATCGGGTAACGTCGTACCGACCCGCGACACCCCATCGCCATTCCGCAAGATCAAACTGATCTTCCAGCGGTCGTCACGTGGGTCCTTGAGCACACGGATGGTCACGGTCGATTCTCCCGTGGGCACTTGCTGCGCCGCGAACCATTGCGGTCCCGCGGTCGCTTCAGCCCACAGCGCGCTGTAAGCCAGCCGGTAGGGCTTGCCCGGCGGGACGCGGACGCGGACCCGCCACGTGAGCGGTTCCTCGGAAGGAATCTTGACCGCCGCGATTTCCTGAGCCCCGCTGTCGGCCAAAAACCCGACTTCGCGACGGAGGTTGGCCAGCTCCGCTTCGGCTTGACGCATCCGCGTCAGGTTGGCGATGTAGCTCATCCCAAAGCCGAATACGGCGATCAGAATCAGCAGGCCCCGAATGCTCAATTGCGGACGATTCACCCGTTCAGTCCTCGGAGTCGGATTCGCGGTAGTCGACCGGTGCGTCTCCGGGATCGCCTTCGAATGGCAGGCCGATGTCCTCCTCCAGCCAGCGTCCCAAGTCGATCATTCGGCATCGCTCACTACAAAATGGCGCCGCCGGCGATTGCTCCAGGATAAATGACCGACCGCACGTGGCGCAGGTCAGCCGGGTGAGTTTGTTTGGTCTGGGTGTTTCGGCGGTCATCGGTGGTGCATGGGGGTGGGAACGGGGGTCATTCGGCATTCGCCATCTCCAGGCGTCGTCTCCAGAACTGACGCGCCGAGCGAACGGGCTGGATCAGGGGGCCGAGCTGTTCGGCAGGCAACTTCTTCCATTCATTTTCGCTATCCGTCAGCCAACGCGTGAAAAACTCGACTCCGCCGCGGGAAATGCGCGGCACGTTGTCGAATTCGATGTGCCAGGGGGCACTGATCGCGGCGCGAAAATGATCCGCGTGTTGGGTGACGACCCGAACCATCACCCAGCCGCTTTCTCGGAACGTCAATTCCGGGATCATGCCACCCGCCTTCGCGAACTCGTCCAAGCGGACGCTATGAACCGCTTCACCGTTGTGGATCACTTCGAGGTAGTCGACGGGGTCGCGAACCGCGAGGTGCAGTTCGACCGACATCGTCAAGGTTTCGCCTGAGCGGGCCTGGAACACATGACCCGGCGCTTGCCCTCCCAGCGTGGGACGCAGCAGCGGGCCGTTGGTCAACATCGTCCGCCCACCCCAGACCGCTTGGTAATAATCCCGTTCCGACTCGATCGGGGCAACCCGACGGTCGTCTTGCCCGCGCGTCGGGCCGATCGCGTAGGTCCGGTTGTATCCGATCGCCGCGTCCTTGACGGAGGCCCCGCTTCCCGCGAGCGGCGGGATCCGAAAACCGGCTTCCAGCAATCGCCAGTAGATCGATTCGGCATACCGCCCGGGGCCGTCGTTGCCGGTAAAGCCGAGTTCCGCGGGGGGGCGTCCCTCGGGGATCACGTCAATCTGCTTGTCTTCCTGCAGCCAGTCCCCCATCGTGAGGATGCCATCGACCCTTCGGTTGGCTAGCCAGAGCGGCAGTTCCCAGGCGAACGGGTTGGCGATGACCGCCCGCGGGGGGGCTTCCTCGCTCACGGTGGCGGCAGCCGCTCCGGTCGCCGGCGCGCCGATCGCCTCGGTCGGGTCACTCGTTGCCTCGGGGTAGTACAGCCAGTTGCTGTCTTGGTCGAACCGTTGGCTGGTCCAGATCGGACCCACTGGTTCTGGGCCGGCATCGGGGCCGGTCCGCGAAGCGACTCGGGAGGAACCGCCATCGTTGCGAAGCACGGCCGCGACATGAAGATCTTCGGCCGACATGCGGAGCGTTAGGTCTTTATCGACAGGGCCTCCCCACGCCATGTCTCCCGCCAAGTAGCCTTCCGCCTGCATGTCGACCATCCTGACCAGGTCGATCCGACGCTCATCCGCAGCCCCCACCTGCACCTCAAAGTTGCCAGAGACCACGCGATATTCCGGACCGCGGACGACTCGAAAACGGTAGGCGCCGGGGTTGAGCGCCAGTTCGATTTCTCGGTCTAGCACGACCCCCGGACCGCTGCGAATGGTGCGTCGGAGCGCTGGCTTGCGACCTTTGTCCGATCGCAACTCCAGCCGCGCCGCGGTGGCAACCGGCGGCTCCCCGCTAAGCGTTACCAATTTCAGCACACCCCCGGCGGCCGATGCCTTGGGGGAATCGAACACGTTTGGCAAAATGAGCATCGCCGCGATGCAGCAGCATTTCTCCGTGAAGCCCGCCGGCGAACGGTTCATGGTTTGCAATCCGGTAGGAAAAAGCTGCGGAGGCTGTCATGATGGCAGGCACCGCGGTCGAAACGCATTTCCGATTTCGCTTCCATTTTAATTGATCCTGCCGATGGCCGAAGACCTGTACCAAACGCTAGGCGTGACCCGTCAGGCTGACAAAGACGAGATCCAGAAAGCCTATCGCAAGCTGGCTCGTAAGTATCATCCCGACATGAACCCCAACGACGACAAGGCGCAGGAGAAGTTCAAGCGGATTCAAGAAGCGTATGACGTTCTCAGCGACCCCGAGAAGCGTGAAGCTTACAACCGTTACGGGGCAGATTTTGAAAAGATCCGCGGCGGCGGTTTTCGACCCGGAGCGACTGAAGGCCCCTCGTTCGAGGGTCTCGATTTGGAGCAAGTTTTCGGCGGTCGCGGTGGCGGCGGATTTCAGGGTGGTGGGTTCAACGATTTTTTCGAACAGCTGATGGGCGGCAGGGGCGGGGCAAAATCGGGCGGCGGGGCCCGGCGAACCCGCGCGCCCGAGCCGGTGCCGGGCGAGAATATTCGCTATGAGCTGCGGCTTCCGCTGAGGAAGGCGTTGGCGGGTGGGACGCACGAATTTCGGCTGCCCCATTCGACCGGTGGAGATAAGGTTTCCATCAAGATCCCCCCGGGCATCGAATCGGGGGCCAAGATGCGGGTGCGTGGCCGAGGTTATGCTTCGTCTACCGGCGGTCCGGACGGGGATCTGATCCTGGTCATTCAAGTGGATGAGCATCCGTCGATCAAACGCCGCGGGAAGAGCGTTGAACTGCTGCTGCCCGTGACGCTTCGTGAGGCGACGTTGGGGGCAACGGTCGATGTCCCGACCATCAAGGGCACGCTCAGTCTGACGGTACCACCGGGAAGCAGCGGTGGGCGTCGCCTGCGGCTCAAGGGGATGGGGGTCGACGATGGCAACGGCCCGCCGGGGGATATGATCGTTGAGTTGAGAATTTGCTTGCCGGACAAAATCAGCGAGGCTGCCAAAGTCTGGATCGAGCAGTTCGACCAGGAGCACCCGCTCGATCCCCGCGCGTCGCTGCAATGGTGAGCCCAGCATCGCAGCGATTCTCGCGGCGGCTGCGGGTGCGGAGAGGCGCGGATTTTTCGGACATCATTCGACGGGGCGCCTACGCGTCCGATGACGTTTTGGTTGTGAATGTTCGCCGTTCGGCCATCGAAATGGCGGCCCCGGGGAACCCGCCCGCAGCCCGCGGTTCACGGCTGGGAGTCAGCATTCCGAAGAAAACCGGATCGGCCGTAATTCGCAACCGCTGGAAACGTTGGATTCGCGAAGCTTTTCGGACGCATCATGGGCAACTGCCGCCGGGGCTGGAAATCATCGTTCGACCCAAGCGGGATGCGATCGGTAGCTTTCCGGCGGTCGCCCGTTCGTTAGCCACGACGGTCCGTCGGGCGGCCGGCAAGCTGCCTAAGCCGGTTGCTTGACCCCGCGGCCGGGATCGTTCACCGACGCGGCGGGTAACGGGCAACCCGTGGCCAGCTTTTCTAACCCAGGTGTCCGCGGTCATGCTTGAGAAATCGGCCATCTTTCTGATCCGTTGTTACCAGGCGGGGATTAGCCCCCTGTTGGGGCGATCGTGCCGCTTCACACCGAGCTGCAGCCAATATGCCATCGGGGCGATTCGCAAACATGGCGTTTGGCGTGGCGGCTGGCAGGGGTTGCGTCGGATTCTTCGTTGCCATCCGTTCAATCCAGGCGGCTACGACCCGCCATAGCCAGATTCCGGGTTCGGCCGCTCGATTCGAGGCGGCGGCGACCTAAAATCCGAATACCGGTGTCGGTTTGGGGAACTTTGACGGGTGTTGCCACGTAACAGTGATTGCGCACCGAGCGGGGCAGGTCGCCGAGCGGTCCCATGACTGCCGCCAGGTCGGTCGTTATCGGACGAGGGCTGGGCAAGCTGTAGGGCTTGTGGCGGTTTTTCTCGTTCGAGCTCCTCCGAAACGTCGACACCGGACGGGGCGAAGCGTCCGATCAGGGCTTCGTCGTTGGGTCCCGATTGAGTCGCAATCGTCCCGGATTCCGTGGTTACGGATCGGCGGCGGCTCCATGTTTTTACTGCCATCAGGTTGAACCGCGTGAACGTTTCCAGCAATCGTCTGTCATCACCAGCACCGCGGCTCGGGGATTCAGCTCCTGGGAGTCCGCAGGGTTCCAAGCGAGCGAATCGTCGCGGGCTTCGGCGAGTCTTAGCCGATTGGTTGGCGGGCGATTCCAGTCCCTCGGCGCATCGCGGGCGACTGCTGCTTGAGCCGTTGGAAAATCGCCAGATGATGGCCGGTGACGTGGAGTGGTTTTCCACCTCCGGAGCCGAAGACTTCGGTCTGAACTCCAGCGAGCCGGCTATCGTCGCGACCACCAGCACGCCGGAAGGCGAATTGGCTCCGGACTTGGTCGCGTTTGCCAAGGCGCTCGACGCAGCCGACGTCACCTTTTTCGGTGCCGCGTGGTGCCCCAGCTGCAATTCGCAGAAGCAGTTGTTCGGAGACGGCGCGCAGTTCCTTCCGTTCGTCGAAGTCACCAAAGCTGATCGCACACTCAATCCGATCGGGGTTGCGGAAGGCATTTCGACCTTCCCGACCTGGGAGTTTCCCGATGGTTCACGGGCGACCGGGCTGCTGACGTTGGATCAGATCAGTCAGCGGAGCGGGGTTGCGATCCCGCAATCGGATAGCCCGAGCTTTGTCGCGATCGGCAGCCAGACGGTCGCGATCGGTTCACCGCTGCACATTCCGGTTGACGCTTACAACCCGTCGGGTGGTCCGATTTCGATCACCGTCGAGGTCGGGAATCCGGCGCTGTTGGATGCGGTGGTACTGTCCGGAAATCGCAGCATCCGGATGAGCGTTGCGGGTTATGGCGACATGGTATTCGAGCTGTTCGAAGACCGCGCGCCGCGACCGGCTGGTCGGGTGATTCAGTTGGCCGAGGCCGATTTCTATGACGGCTTGATCTTCCACCGCATTATCGAAGGTTTTGTCATCCAAGGTGGTGACCCTACCGGCACCGGGACGGGAGGCTCGCAGTTGGGGACCTTCGATGATCAATTCCACCCCGACCTGCAACACAACCGCAAGGGCGTTCTCTCCTACGCCAAGTCTTCCGACGATACCAACGATTCGCAGTTCTTTATCACGGCCGCACCCACTCGGAGTCTCGATTACAACCATTCGATCTTCGGACAATTGGTCGAAGGGGAGAAGATTCGCGCCGCCATCAGCAAGATTGGCGATCCGGCCGACAAGGGGACCAACTCGGCCGACAAACCGCTGATCAACATCGTGATCGATTCGGTATCGGTATTTCAGGACAATCAGAACGCCGTCGTGATGCTGAAGCCCAAGGGCAACCAGAGCGGAACGACCACCGTCCGATTTACCGCGACCAACGCCGACGGCGAAACGTTCAGCGAATTGGTCACGGTGAATGTTGTGGCCGACAGCGGCACCGGGAGCAACTCGCAGCCTTACCTCCAGGACGTTGCGCCGCTGCCGAGCTTCGTCAATACGGCTCCCGCCACGCTGCAATTGGCGAGTATCGATGTCGAGGGAGATGCGGTCGAATACTTCGTTTCCACCACCACCACGGGCGTCACCGCCACGGTCAATGCGACCACCGGCTTGGTTACTGTCACTCCTTCCGCCAATTTTGTGGGCTCCGCGGTGGTCAACGTGGGCGTGCGACCGGCAGCAGGCGTTGTCGGGGCGTTGTCTGGCCAGACCGATACACAGCGGCTGACGTTTAATTTCATCGCCGACAGCACCGTCGCGGCGCCGACCTCCTTGACGCTCAGCAGTGCGAGCGACTCGGGCGCCAGCAACAGCGACCGGATCACCAACGTGGGGGCACTGACGTTTAACGTCAATGGCGTTACCTCGGGCGCTGAGGTGATTTTGTTCGCGGGATCGACCGAAATTGGACGCGGCGTGGCACAAGGTACCACTATCGCGATCACGACTGCGAATATCGCGGCGCTTGGCGATGGGACCTACCAGGTCATCGCCCGCCAAAGGGTCGGTACGCAAACCAGCGCCGCATCCCCGACGCTGACCCTAATTTACGACGCGACGCCTCCCGTCCGCGTTCAGAACTTCCCCTCCGCGGGCAACGTGGGTCAGGCGCTGAGCATCGACTTGGCCCATCCCGAAGAGGGCAACGGGCTGGTCTACGCGATTCCCCAATCGCCTGCGGGGGCAACCATCAATCCGCAAACCGGTGTCTTTGCTTGGACCCCGACCAGCAGCCAGCTGGGAGCTCAATCCGTAACGCTGACGCTGACAGATTTGTCGGGTAATGTTCGGACCGAAACCTTCTCGATCAACATTGCCGATGTCGCGCTCGGCCGGGTGCGGTTGGAGGTGACGGATCTGGAAGGCAATGTGATCCAGGGGGTTCAGCCGAATCAGGAGTTTTTGGTCCGTTTTTACGCCGCTGACTTGCGGACGCCCTTGAGCCGCTCGGGCGTTTTTGCCGCGTTCACCGATATCCGGTTCGATGCCGCCAAGGTGCAGACTGTCGGTACCAACCCGATCACGTTCGGTCCCAACTTCGGCGTGGTTTCCTCGGGTACGGTCGCGAATGGGGTCATCGATGAATTGGGGGCGGTTTCCAATTCCGCGGCCGCGACCAATCGCGCCGAGGATCTGATCGCCGTGGTGCGAATGCGGGCGATCGCCACGGGAACGGCCGAGTTTGTCAGCGACCCCGCGGATCTGAGCGGCAAGGAGTTTCTTCTGTTTGGCGAGGATACCGCGATTCCGGCCGCCCGTTTGAACTATGGCCGTGTGAGTTTGGAGATCGGCAATCGCTTCGTCGCGGCGAACGATACCTTCTCAATCGAGCAGGGCTCTGGTCCCGCGACTTTGGATGTCCTGGCCAACGACACTTTTGCCAGTGGCGTAACCGGCACGTTGACGCTCAGCACGCTCGGTACGCCTTCGGCCGGTGGCACCGTGTCGATCCAGGGCAATCGGGTTCGCTATCAGCACGCGGCCAACTTCGCCGGTACGGAAACCTTCACCTACCAGGTCCGGGACGATACGGGTTTGACGCAAACGGCCACCGTGTCGGTCACCGTGACAAGCCCGGCGGCCAGTCGACCGACCGCGGTCAACGATACCTTCCCGGTCGTCGAGGACGCGGCGATCGCTCAGTTCAACGTGTTGTCCAATGACGTCGCGACAACGCCCACATCCACCATCGCGATCACGGCAGTGGGAACGCCGAACAAGGGCGGAACCGTCGAGATCGCCAGCGGGGGCGAAGCGATTCGCTATCGGCCGGCGGCCAATTTCTTCGGTGCCGAAACAGTAACCTACACGATCACGGATTCCGGCGGCGGGACCGCCACCGCGACGGTCACCTTCAATGTGTCCGCGGTCAACGACCCGCCTCCGGCGAGTAACATCGCTCGCGAACTGTTTCGGGGGCAAACGAACGTCGTTGTCGCGACCTTAGCTGACTATGGCGTCAATGTCGACGGCAGCGAAACGTTGACCGTGGCGATCGTCGGTCAGTCATCGGCCGGTGGCAGCTTCACCCGGGAAGGGACCACGATTCGCTACACGCCCCCCAACGGCACGTTTGTGGGCACCGATGTCATCACCTACACCACCACCGATGCGGGCGGCTTGACGTCCACCGGAACGCTCACGGTTCAGGTCTACGATTCGCTGCCGACGCTGTATCGCATGGCGGTGACAACGACCGGCCGGCCGGTGGCGTTCGCAAGTCCGGTCGTCGCAACCCTTACCGGCACCACGACCTCAGGCGAAGCCGTTCAGCGAACGGCTTCGCTCGCGACATCCAATCAATCGCTCGAGTTTGCGAATCTGCCCGCAGGCAATTATCAGGTCCAAGTTCCAGCGATGCCGTTCCTGATCGGCATGCAGCAACCCCAAATCCAAACGTTTCAGGCCGTGCCAGCGGGCGGAACGTTGAGCGGGACGCTGAATGTCGGCTCGCTCTTGCCCCAGTATCTGCGCTTGGAGGATTTCTTCTCTTCCGCATCCCGGGATGTGCTCATGGCGGTCGTCGCGCCCGGAGATGACTCGCAGGCGACGCTCGGCAAAGAGCGGACAACGTTGGTGCTCGATCCGATCGTAGCCCTGGCGGCGAACGAATCTTCGGTCACGATTCGCGGTAACCGCACGGGGGCGAACAACACGGTCAGTGCCGTTCAGGCCAGCGTGCCGACAACGGACAATCGTGTCCAACGGCGAGCGACCGACGGTGGCATGCGGCTGATGCGAATCAATCTCAGGGGATTGGTGTTCACCGAAACTCCGCCCGCAACGACGCCTTCAGCGACCGCTGCGTCGCAGGCAGCGACCACTCCAGCCGCGGAAGGGGAATCGGCGGTCGCTAACGATTCGGTTCTTGCTGCCGCCCAAACGCTGGGAATGCCCTCGCTGGACACCGAGACTGAGGACGAAGAGAAGCCTGGCCTCTCCGTAGCGGCCGTGGATGCCTACCTGACCGCACTCGGGGATTGAGTGAACGATACCGGGGAATCAACTCGGGCGAAACACGTTTTCGCCTGAGCGGATCCCTAGGTCTCGAAGAGTTTCAATGCCGGCGATCAGTTCTCGTCCGGGGCAGCCTTGATTTCGGCTAACATGCGATCCACCGATGCCCGTAGCAGGGTCGCCGGCAACGCATAGCTCACCACCCGGCCCGCGCGAGCGATGTTCATCCCGATGATCCGGCCCTTGGTATCGACCAGCGGCCCGCCACATTGATCGGGATTGATCACGGTATCATGCTGAATCACGCGTTCAAAACCGCTGAGTCGGATGCTCCTGGGGCCGTTGACCCGCAGGTCATTTTCGGATTCCTGCATCATCCCGACATCCTGGATCTTGGCAATCAGGTCCATCGTTTCGCCTTCGCGATCGATGGTCAGACGCACGCTCTCACCGGGAAAGCGCTCCCGCAAAGTCTCGATGACTCGGACCCGATTGGTCTCGTTGCGACCATCGATCGCAATGATGCGGTCGCCTTCCTTCACGCCAGCGACCGCGGCTCCACTCGCCGGCCAGACGCTCCCGACTGTCGCCTGACCTCCGCTATCGACCAGGAACATGCCCAGTCGGCCTTGGTGGTTAATCGTACGCTCGCGAGCGCTGACCGCACCCAGGCCGATGGGGGAACCGCCACGGCCCACACTGAACAGAAAGCTGCCGATTGGCAGCTCATCGGACGTGGCAAACTCGATCGGGGTCAAATCATCGGGTGCCGCATCGATTTTCAAGAGAGCTAAATCGCTCTCTCGCCGCACAGCGGAAACACGAGCCGCGATCAGCCGCGAGTCAGGCAGCCGTACCCGAATCGGATCGCCGGACAATTCGCTCCGCTTGGTCAGGACAAAGCCCTCCTTCGACACGACCATTCCGAGGCAGACGGGGGTCCCATCGACCACGACTTGAACCACCGATCCACCCGTCTGCGAGGCCCAAGGGCGAAACAACTGCAGCATATCGCCATTGTCCCGCCGATTCGAAACGGCGTTCACAAAGCGACGACGGTGGAGATCCGAACCTCGCGGTTCATCCGCCCGCACCCCACAGCCGACCGAATCGAAAATTCCGAACGGACTCAGGATGACGGGGGCCAAAAACCAGAGGCAGGTCAAAAGCCCAAGCACTGGTCGGCGGCTAGCAACCGCAAGCGAACGCCCTGAATCCATGCCCAGAATGTCCTGAATGGAGAGGATGGCGGAGCCGAAACAGCTTCAGCCAGGGTACCAGTTGATCTTAACGACTCGCCAACCCATCGGCAAACATTTTCACGTTCGGAATGCCTTGTCAGCAAATTGCCCGCCGCGCTTGATTCCCCAAATGGGGGCCTTTCAGCCTCTGGGGTTGGCGAGGAAACTCTGGGCGTGTGCTTCCCGCTGGGCGAGATCGAGGTCGTGGTCGACCATGATCTTGGCGAGTTGATTCAAGTCCGTCGTTGCGGTCCAGCCGAGTTTCTCCTTCGCCTTGCCGCAATCCCCCAACAGCAGATCGACTTCGGCCGGCCGGAAGTACCGCGGATCGATCTCCACATAATCTTCCCAGTTCAGCTCCAGATAACCGAACACCAACGCTAAAAAGTCGCGAACGCTCTGGGTTTTTCCGGTGGCGATCACAAAATCGTCCGGCTCATCCTGCTGCAAAATTCGCCACATCGCGTCGACGTAATCGCGGGCATAGCCCCAATCGCGTTTGGCGTCGAGGTTGCCAAGGTAGAGCTTTTTCTGCAGCCCCATTTTGATCCGGCCCGCGGCGCGGGTGATCTTGCGGGTCACGAATGTCTCGCCCCGGCGTTCCGATTCGTGATTGAACAGGATCCCGTTGGCCGCGAACAAATTGTAACCACGACGGTAATTGACCGTTTGGTGAAACGCGTAGACCTTCGCGCAAGCGTAAGGGGATTGGGGGTTGAACGGCGTCGTCTCGCGTTGTGGGATCTCCAGCACATCCCCGTACATTTCGCTGCTGCTCGCCTGATAAACCTTGACCTGCTTCTGCTTATTCAGCAGCCGCGCGGCCTCCAGGACATTGAGCGCACCGACGCCGACCGTCTGCAATGTGTAGACCGGCTGATCGTAGGAAACCCGGACGTGGCTTTGCGCCCCCAGGTTGTAAATCTCGTCGGGTTGCAATTCGAGGACCAAGTTTGTGAGCGCCTGACCGTCCGTCAAATCGCCGTAATGCAGCAGCAAGTTCGGTTTGCGGTGCGGGTCCTGATACAGGTGGTCAATCCGCCCGGTCGAGAACGAGCTGCAACGCCGAACCAGGCCGTGAACCGTATACCCTTTATCCAATAAAAACTCGGCAAGGTAGCTGCCGTCTTGTCCGGTAATGCCCGTGATTAACGCTGACTTGGTCATGTGCATTGAGTGAGGTGAGTTGAGGTTGAATGAGTTTGCGACGTGTCGGTGCGGTTGCATCGGTGATCGAAGAAGTAACCATCGGCCTCCGAACTGATGGACGGAGCTTCAAACTTGCCGCAGGCAACCCTGCCGCGACTCTTCCAAGAATACGGCATACGTCCGGCGAAGGCCTTCGGTTAAATCGATCCGATGCCGCCAACCGGTTTGGTGTAATCGGGTGACGTCGGTCCGTTTCACCGGTGTGCCATCGGGGCGCGAGGGATCGGTGACGATCTGTCCGCGATAGCCTACCACCTCGGCGATGCGACTGGCCAGTTCCAAGATCGTCAGATCCAACCCTGTTCCGACATTCAACCAATCGGCTGGCTCCGTCCCCGATTCGGGCCAAACCAGGAGATGCACCAACGCATCCGCGAGGTCATCGACATAAAGGAACTCCCGACGGGCCTTGCCGGTGCCCCAGATCGTGACGGACGGATCGCCGGCGCAAGCCGCCTCGTGAAAACGCCGCAACAGCGCTGGCAAGACGTGGCTATGTTCCGGGTGATAGTTGTCGCCGGGACCGTAGAGATTGGTCGGCATCGCGCTGTTGTATTTCGCGCCGAACTGGCTTCGATAGTATTGGCACAGTTTCAGCCCGGTGATCTTGGCGAGCGCATAGGCCTCGTTCGTCGATTCCAGCGGCCCCGTGAGCAGGGCTTCCTCGCGCATCGGCTGGGGGCAATCCCGCGGATAGATGCACGTGCTGCCGAGAAATAGGAATCGCTCCACGCCGTGCTCGTAAGCCGAGCTGATGGTCTGAATCGCCATCAGGGCGTTATCCACCAAGAATGGGACCGGATAGGCGCTGTTGGCCCCGATTCCCCCGACCTTGGCCGCGGCAAAAATCACCGCGTCCGGCTGGTGCTTGGCAAAAAATCGATCGACTGCCTCGCGATCCTTCAGGTCCAAGTCATGGCGGTCCGCGGTCACGACCTCCGCCTCGTCTTGCAGCCGACGGCATAGGGCCGCCCCGACCATCCCGCGATGCCCGGCGACAAAGATCCTACGGTAGGGAATTCGATTCGTGATCGTCATGGTGAGCGATTGTAATTCGAAGTGATACCAGGTCCGGAGTGGACCATCGCTTTGGTCAGCAATAACTCGATTTTTGGGACGATTTTATCGGGCGAAAGCGATTCTCGGGCCAACCGACGGGCGGCTAAGACCCGGGATCGAGTGCCGGTCGTGTTGAGTCGAACCCGCCGAATTTTGTCCGCTAACGCGATCCCGCTACCGGTGAAGGTCGCGACGTAGTCCCGTCCGCGGACCGCGGGATCACTCGCGAGTCTCCCCAAGGAACGGGTCACATCGATCGACCGCGCGATCACCGGGATCCCCAGTGCCATCGCCTCCAACATCACGTTGGGAAAACCCTCGAAGTGGGACGGGATGCAAACGGCGTCCGCCGCGGCAACCCACACCGCGGGCTGCTCGACATGGCCGATGAACTCGAAATGCTCGCGCAGCCGCAGCGAGTCGATGGCATGTTCGAATGACGCTCGCAACGGCCCATCGCCAATCATCCAAAACTTGGGCATCGGAAAGTCGGGATGAGACCTCGCCAAGCACTCTGCCGCCTTGAGTAAATCGACCTGCCCCTTCTCGACCGACATCCGGCCTACGCACGCGATGGTAAACCGCTCGTCACGCCGCGGCCTTGGAGATTGGGCAACGATCGCATCCAAGGTTTCGGCATCGACCGGATTGGGGATCACGGTAAATGCCTGTCGCGATAAGCCGTAGTAAGTAGCCGCATCTCGCGCCGTCGGACCGCTGACCGCGATCACCGCAGCCGCGGATCGGTAGCCGGACCGTAGCCGCCGGCGCTTGATCGCCAGAAATCTCCCCGCATTGAGTGGGACGGCTCGACTGGGGGGGCTAACGATCGTCGACACCCGCGGGATTCCACACTGCTGAGCGGCCGGGGCGGCGATCAACGTCATGTGAAACGTCCGGTCGTAGACCACATCGATCCCGCGCTGCCGCAGGATGTCGCTGACATGCGAGACCTGCGCTCGATGAACGGCCCCCGGAAGGTGGAACCAGCCCTGCGCATCCGCTCCCGCCGACTCCGCGAAACTGTGAATCGGGACGTCCGCCGGCACCCGCCCCAGCAAGCTGCCGGTCTTTCTCAAGAGGTAGAGCTCTGGGGCGAACCGCCCCCGATCCAGTTTCTCCAGCAGCAACAAGGCCTGGCGTTCGCTGCCGCCACCCTCCAGCGACGAAATCATGACCAACACCCGAGCCCGCCGATCAAGTTCCGGCAGGGATGCCGCGCCCGTGTCTTGCTGCCCGGCGGTCAGGTCTTGCTCGATGCGAGGACTTTGGCGATTGGGAGTGCTGAAGGGAATGGCGATACCCGCCGAGTTGTATCGAGTCAGGACGGTTGGGCAGCAAGATTCAACATCGACCTCGCCGTGGTCCGATCCTGAGAATTACGCAATTCGGTCCCGGCTCCCCCCATCGCATACAGCAGCTACTTCAGGATGCGACGAAGACTTAGCCTGAGAATACTCTACCGGTCTTTGTTTGCCAGCGCGGCGATCGGCTTGGCCGTCTTCTGCTGGTCGCCTGAATCCGCGTCCGTGTTGGGAATCCGCGGTGCCGGGGAAGCCGGATGGCCCAGAAGCGGCAACGCTGCCGCGGTTAACAGCGTTGGCACCGGTTTCGTGGGGCCGAGTTCGACCGATTTCCCAATGGGGCCTCCGGAAGTTCTGCCCGCGGTTGAAACGCTCGTCTGGGAAAATCCGCTCGTCGAACCGTTGCTGGCGGCTCCGCCCGCTCGCGACTTTGCCACGAATAGCCGGCACTCATCGCCGTCTCCGCTCCCAACGCTTGCCGAAAGCGCCCGGAGGCTGCCGGCGGAACCCCAGGCAACGGTTGAACTCCTTGCCCCGGTCGTGTTGGTCGAGGAGGAATTGGCAGGGCTCGACTGGGAAACTGTGAGCGAGGATTCGCGAATCGTCGATTCTCAATATCGCATGGTTTCGGCCGCCACGGGTCCGTTACGCGTCGCCGAGTTGGCTGCGACCGTCCCGACAGACACCAATGAACCGCGCCTGGCGGGCAATCCCTCGGAAGGGACTCAGGGTGCCGTTGCCGATGCTGCGAGCGACTCGGCCATCCCGGACCGGTCTGGCCGCAGTCGCCACGGCTTAGGCGGTGGTTGGCCCGAGACCCCCTCGTTGCTAGAAGGGCTGGAACAGGTCGCCATCCTTGTGCGGCGCGGGCCGAACGATTCGCTGTTAACCTCGACTGCCGGTTCTAAGATGATGCATGTGACGGACTTCGTCGCTCCCGAAGCTTTGCGATCGCTGGGAGACTGGCAGCGCGATGTCCGCCATCACCTGCAGCAACTTCAGGGCCTGCCATCGATCGCCGCCCCCGAGTCGTCGGAGTTGCTCACCGCGCTGAGCCGTTTGGCCCAGCAGGGTTTAACCGCTGCGGAGCGTCTGGAGGATCGCGAGGTCCAGTTGGTCGCGTTGCGAACCGCCCAAGCGCTGTCACGCCGCGTTCCGGTCTGGCAAGCAGCGCATCACGCGACGCTTTCCGCTGCCACGGCTTTGACTCCAGTTGGCACGACTTCGCCGTCCGTGCTCGCTGGCCCCTCGGACCCAGACGCAGTTCAGTTCCGTATCGACACGGTGGCGGCGGAATTGACGGGGCTGGTGGATGGCGAGACCTGGTCGCGGTTTCTGCTTCTGGAGGAATTATCGGTCGCTTGCCGCGAGGCGAGCGACACCCGCAGGCGGCTCGCTTCGCAACGATTTCTATCGCGGTTGGATTGGTTCGGACTAACCCCGACCCAGCAGGCCTGGCTCAAACGGGATGCGATCTCCGCGTTGGCCGGCGCGGTGCGTCCCTGGGCTGTCGGTCCGGTCGACTATGCCGCGCTGCTCGGTCAATTGGAGCGTCAAGAAACCGATACGATCGACCTGGGTGGGATCGACGTGGCGCGGGGGGCCCAATCGCTGCGGTTCGCCAGTTCCGTGGAGGCGGTCGAATTGGCCGATGCGATCGATCGGCACTACCGCAACGCGAATATCCGCCTTTGCATTGCTGACCAATGGATCAATCGCCTGGTGCCCGAGGTAGATGCCCGGGTGCAACCGGTGCGTCAGCGAATTCTTGGGGCTGATGTTCGCGGCACGAGCCAAATCCGATCCACGGTCGCGGTCAGATTGGTCCCTAGCCCCGATTCCTGGAAATTGCAGTTCGAGACGGTCGGCAGCGTTGTTTCCAACACCGCCAGCCGCAACGGCCCGGTGTCGATTCGCAGCATCTCGGATGCCGATTTCAAGTCGGTGACGCCACTGGAGATCCGACGCGATGCGGTCGACGTCGATTCGACCCAAGTCCGGGTCGACTCTCAGACTCGCGTTCACGGTATCGACACCGATTACGATTCCGTGCCGCTGCTCAACTCGCTGGTTCGCGAGATTGCCCGGAGCCGCTATGAGTCGTCAGCGCCGGTCGCGAAACGAATTCAACATGGCCAGATTGGTGACGGCGTGGGTGGCGAGATCGATCGGCGGCTGAGGGACCAACTCGACCAGGGGGCAGATAAGCTGAGCCGCCACATCACCGGTCCCCTCGCCTACTTGGGGCTGAATCCCAAGGTCTTGGATATGCAGACCTCCGCCGATCGGATGACGGCACGGTACCGCGTCGGTGGCGATTGGCAATTGGCGGCGTTCACCCCGCGTCCCCGCGCCCCGAGTGACAGCTTCCTGAGCCTTCAGGTACATCAGTCGGCCTTGAACAACACCCTCGAGAGGGTCCTCCCCCAAGGGCAACCGGTCGCGGTGAGCGAGATCATCGGTCAACTGCACCAGCAGTTCGGCTTCGATCCGGCGGCAATGGCATCCGAGATGGACGCGGACGATTCGGCGGCCGACACCCTGATTCAGTTCAATTCGACCCGGCCAGTGACAATCGAAATCGAAGACGGCCTGCTGTGGGTCACCCTGCGGGTGCAACGCTTGCATCGACCCCAATCGATCGACTTGCGTCGGTTCATCGTCCGCGTCTGCTATCGTTGCGAAGTCGATGGGCTGCAGGCCCGCCTGGTACGGGACGCCCATTTACGAATTAGCGGTCCGAACCTGTCGATGCGCGACCGGCTGCCCATTCGGGCGATTTTCAACAAGGTGTTCTCGACCAACCGTCCGCTGACGCTGGTTCCCGAAACGCTCGCTCAGCTTCCGGCGATGAAGGGGCTGGTGATCCGGCAATTCGAGTTCCGGGATGGTTGGGTCGGCGTCGCCTTCGGCCCCGCGTCGGCAGCAAATTCTACCCTGGCCGACGAATCCGTCGCGGATAGCACCGAGCCCGAATTCCCCAGCCGCATCACTCGTTGATGATCTTGCGGTTCCTCAGCCACTGCGCGCAGAGCTGGGGCCAAGCGTCCGCGCCGGGTTGATCCTTGCCTAAGCCGATGCCGTGCCGCCCGGCCTCGAAAACGTGCAATTCGACCGGCACTCCGGAACGCATCAGCGCCGAGGCATAAACCAAGCTGTTTTCGGCTGGCACGCCCTTGTCCTCCGCCGTGTGAAACAGGAACGTTGGCGGCGTGAGCTCGGTCACCGAGTTCTCGTTCGACAACGACTGTACCAAGGCGGGGTCCGGGTTCTCGCCGAGCAGATTCTTTTGACTCCCGCGGTGTGTGTGCGGCAAGCCGAACGAAATGACGGGATAGCCGAGGATCGCGAAATCGGGCCGCGATGAAACCCCCGCGATCGAATCGGTCGCGTCAGCCTGGACTTCGGCAAACTTCGTCGAGACGGTGCTGGCCAAGTGCCCACCGGCGCTGAAACCGATGATCCCGATCCGTTCGGGGTCGATGTTCCATTCTTTGGCTCGCGCCCGGAGCGTTTGCATGCCACGTGACGCATCGGTCCAGGGGACCGGGTGCCCATATCCCGCGCCCGCATTCCCCTTGCCGCGATGGCGGTAAATGCAAACCGCGGCTGTCATCCCCAGCGAATTGAAATACTCCGCGATCTCAACCCCTTCGTGCCCGGTCGCCAGATTGCCGTAGCCGCCGCCGGGTAGGATCAGGATCGCCGCGGTCGGCTGGGTCGATTCGACCCGGTACAGTTCGATCCTGGGGATGTCGCCATCCGCCGTGCCGCCCGCCATCGGCGCCCCTTCCGGCCACAGGGGTAGCAACTCGGGACTCTCACCTCGCGCCGGCGGCATCGCGAACCACAACAGGGCACAGCAGAAGGCGGAAAAGCGGAGGGTCGATCGCGATCGCGTGAATTTCATAGCGGATGGGTGGGCAGAGGGTGCTGAAAAAGTACCGAAGAAAGTCTGCCGCGGACGAAACCAGGTGTTTCGTGGCGCGCGGCGGAAAGAAGAGTGGCCCGTCGATTATAAGCGGCCAGCATCGCGCGGGATACAAAACCGCCCTCAACCGGCCGCGGCCCATTCACCGCGTTTCGAAGTCGTCGTCATCCTCCGCTTCCTCGCCACCAACCGCTGCCACGCCGAGCGGGATGGTGTCCATGACGTGGTAGCTCGGCCCAGACTTGTCGAGAAAGCTGGAGTAGAGCCGGAGCTGGTCGGCGGGCATCTGGCCGAGATAGCGCTTGGCGTTCCGCTCCAGTCGCTCGATGACCTCCTCCGAAGCGGTGCGACTGCCGCTACGGACCCGTCCCAGCGTCAGGTGCGGACGATAATCCCGCGGTTCGGGCTTGAAACCCAGGTCTGCCAACTCCGTCTCCAGGGCCGACACCAACTCGGTCAATTCCTCCGCCCCCTGCGTGATTCCCGCCCACAACACCCGCGGCCGGTCCGAGGTCGGGAAGCCGCCCGTTCCCGAGAATTCGAGCGTGAACGGTTGCTGATCCCGACAAACCCGGCGCAACGCCTGACAAACCGCGGGAACTTCCCTATCGATCACTTCCCCCAAGAATTTAAGCGTAAGGTGGAGATTGTCGGTGGGGACCCATTTGATGCCGTCTTTCTCTCGGCTCAAGTCGCGGATCAAATTGCGGGCGGTCTTGCCCACTTGGGCACTCAGCGGGATGGCGACGAAGGAACGAATCGTATGCATCGGGCGTTTGCAAGGACTTAGGTTTACATGAAGCTCGATCGAAAACCGACCGCAAGCTTAGAGCACAGCCGGCAAGCTTGGGAACCGAGCCGCCTGCCGGATCTGAGCGATTTGCCCCCCTTTCGCCAGCACCGCCTGATTCGCGGAGGGCACCTGCAAACGGTGCTCTCGCTCCGCGCCCCGGCCGGTGGCCCCTCGCGCCCGGTCTTGCACTGGCTGACGCTGGACGATGGCGACCAATTGGCCCTGCACGAGGACTTGCCTGAAGTCTGGCGGTCAGGCGATCCCAGCGTGATGATCGTGCACGGCCTCTGCGGCTGTCGAACGTCGCCTTACATGATTCGCTTAGCCAATCATTTCGCCGGTCGCGGCGTGCGCGTCTTCCGCTTGGAAATGCGGGGCTGCGGCGTCGGTAAGGATCGCAGTCACGAACTGACCCATGCCGGTCGCAGCGACGACTGTCTGGCGGCGCTGGCCCGGATCGCCGAGTTGACCGAGGCCGGGCCGATCGCCGCCATCGGCGTGTCGCTGGGGGGAAACCAGTTGCTCCGTGCTGCCGGTCTGATGGGGAGTGGCGAGCGGCCACGACCGAGTTGGCTGCCGCGTTGGAACCGCCTGGTCGCCGTCTCGCCACCGGTCGACCTGGCCCGCTGCAGTGACAATTTGGAGCGGCCGATGCTCCGCGGCTACAACCGCTACTTCATCCGCCACCTGCTCAGCCGGCTGCCCGAACCGATTCGCCGCTCTGAAGACAAGATGAAACGGTTCAGCAAGCCTTGGCCCAAGACGTTGCGAGAACTCGATGAGCGGATCACGGCGCCGCTGAGCGGCTTCGACGGGGCGCTTGATTACTACACCCGCTCCTCGGCGTTGCCCGTGATCCCGGAAATCGAAATCCCGACGCTGATCCTGACGGCACATGACGATCCGATCGTCCCGATCGACTGCTTTCGATCGCTCGAGCCAGCCCTGCGGTCGCATACGGCGGTGAAGTTACTGATCACGCCAGGAGGCGGGCACGTCGGTTTTTTCGCCCGCGGCGAAGAACGGTTTTACATGGACCGCGTGATCGATCGCTGGTGCCGTTGGGAACTAGAAGAGTGAAGTGGTCTCCGGTTTGGGACCCCAGGTGCTCCGTTCGGTGATCCGCTCAAGGCATCCGATATCCGATAGCCGGGATCGAGATGCCACCCATTTCCAGGGATCGGAAATCTCGCCGTTTGGCAGCGGCACGGCGCTGCCAATCCGTTGCCAGCCGCCGATCGTCAGCGGATCAATGCCCAGGGCCGGGAATCGCGATCCTCCTCATCGTCCAAGTTGGGCGGCTGGGCGCGGATCGCTTGTCCTTGTTTCGGTTCCTGCCAGTCCGTTCCCCAGACATAAGCGACTTGGCCGTCGACCTTGAATCCCAGCGGCTCACCGGAAACGATCCGCCAATCGCTCGCTTTCAGCCCGACCTGTTCGAGTTGCTTCAGGTCCGTCGGCCAGGTGCCGTTACGGAGTTGATACTTTTTGATCCCCAACGCCGTTCTCGCCAACCGCCGCCCGTTCTCGCTCCTCACGAACGCGTTCGCGTAGGCTTCGAGCGCGGGAAAGAAGAGGCTGACCTGAAACCGGGTGAGATCGAAGAAAGAACCGCGACCGTCCCGCTGATTTCGCTGCCACGATGCCTCCAATGCCTGCGCCCGATCGAGCAGTCCGTCGAGCGGCCCTTCACCGACGGTGAGCATCGCATCGTAGGCACGGATCCAGAATTCCCGTTGCGAAGGGAGCTTGACCAGGATCCAAAATGGACTCCCCGTGCCTAAATCCAACTGCGACGCAGGGTCCATCAGCGCCGAAGCGGTCATCGCCCGCTCGCCCGCGAACACGCGTTGCCATTTGCCATCCGCTTCGATCGGTGGCCCGAGTTGTTCCAGCAACTGCTCCAATTGCTCCTCCGTCCAGAGGTCGCAGGCCAACGAGCGGAGGATCATCGATTGATGAACGCCCACCAGCGCGCGATGGACCAAATCGGCGACGAGGCAGATGTCCCAATTGAATGCCTCCGCGACTCCGCGCATCGAGTTCAGCCCACGCAACGCCCGCTCGGCCTCGCCATGATGCAGCGCATGCTCGACCTCGACCTGCAGCAACCGAATCAGACTTCTCGATTCCTGCAATTCCTCCAGCAGCGTCTGGAACCCCTGGAATTCGATCGGCTGCCAAACGGGTGTCGGGTACTCCCTGGCTTCGTGCAGCTGTTCGATCGCCGGTCGCATCCAACTGAGGTATTCCGC
>DITY01000267.1 GCA_002422955.1 Planctomycetaceae bacterium UBA6172 | reverse complement strand
GGCCAAAATGGGCATCAGCACCCTGCAAAGCTACAAGGGCGCACAAATCTTCGAGGCCTTGGGGCTGCAAGACGAAGTCATCGATGTCTGTTTTTGCGGGACCCCCAGCCGTATCCAAGGGGTGTCATTCGACATCCTCGCCGAGGAAACGCTCCGCAGACATGCACTGGGATATCCCGAGCGGATCGACGAACGCTTGACCCAATTGCCCAACCTGGGCGAGTTCCACTGGCGGGCGACCGGGGAAAAGCACGCCTGGTCACCCACCGTGATTTCGGATTTGCAAGTCGCGGCGCGGAACAACAGTCAGGACGCCTACTGGCGNNAAGACAATAAGAATCGTTGCACGCTCCGCGGCTTGCTCGATTTCAATCCCGGGGTGGCTGGGCCAGCGATTCCGCTAGACGATGTCCAGCCCGCCGGTGAAATCGTCAAGCGATTCTGTACCGGCGCGATGAGCCTGGNNGCGGCAAGAGCAACACGGGGGAGGGGGGTGAGGACTCGGTCCGCTATCAACCGCTGCCCAATGGGGACTCCAAGCGGTCAGCGATCAAGCAAGTCGCCTCGGGGAGGTTCGGCGTTACGATCGAATATTTGACGAACGCCGATGAACTTCAGATCAAAATTTCGCAGGGAGCCAAGCCGGGCGAAGGGGGAGAGCTTCCGGGCAAGAAAGTCGACAAAACGATCGCAAGAATTCGTTACAGCACGCCTGGCGTCGGCCTGATCAGCCCGCCGCACCACGATATCTATTCGATCGAAGACCTTTCGCAATTGATCCATGATCTCAAGAATGCGAACCCGTCGGCGCGAATCAGTGTCAAGCTGGTGAGCGAAGTCGGCGTTGGTGTCGTCGCCTCGGGTGTTGCCAAGGCTCACGCCGACCATATTTTGATCGCGGGCGACACGGGCGGAACAGGAGCCTCACCGTTGACCAGCATCAAGCATGCGGGCCTGCCGTGGGAAATGGGAATTGCCGAAGCTCACCAGGTCTTGGTCCTGAACGACCTTCGCAGTCGCGTTGTCCTCCAAACCGATGGCGGACTCAAGACCGGACGGGATGTGGTCATCGCGGCCCTGCTCGGTGCCGAGGAGTTCGGTTTCGCGACCGCGCCCTTGATCGCGTTGGGCTGCATCATGATGCGAAAATGTCACCTCAACACCTGTCCCGTCGGGATCGCCACTCAAGATCCGGAGCTCCGCAAAAAGTTTACGGGGAAGCCGGAACATGTCGTCAATTACCTCTTCATGGTCGCGGAAGACGCCCGACGGATCATGGCAAGCCTCGGCTTCAAAACGATCGACGAGATGGTCGGTCGTAGCGACGTGCTGCGAACCGACGAGGCAATTCGACACTGGAAGAGCGACGGCTTGGATTTGACCCGCGTCCTCGCGCCGGCCCAAAAGGCGAGACCGAACGTGGGCACCCGGCACCTGATCCCTCAGGACCATGGGCTGGAAAAATCACTCGACATGACTCGCATCGTCCCGGCCGCTCAGTCCGCGCTCGCGACGGGCCAGCCCGTCGTGATCGAGTCCCCCGTGGTCAACATCAACCGCACGGTCGGCACGATTTTGTCGCACGAAGTCGCGAAGCGATACGGCCAGAGAGGTTTGCCGGACAACACCATCCGGATCAGGCTGTCCGGATCCGCCGGCCAAAGCCTAGGCGCTTTCCTCGCCCATGGGATCACGATCGAGCTGGAAGGTGATGCCAACGATTATGTCGGCAAAGGTCTCTCGGGAGGCCAGATCATCGTTTATCCGCCACGGGAAAGCAGCTTCACCCCCGAGGATAACATCATCGTCGGCAACGTCTGCCTGTATGGCGCGACCAGCGGTGACGCCTTTTTCGGCGGGCGGGCCGCGGAGCGATTCTGCGTCCGCAATAGCGGGGCCAATGCGGTGGTCGAGGGCGTGGGGGATCACGGCTGCGAGTATATGACCGGGGGCCGCGTGGTGATCCTCGGCAAGACGGGACGAAACTTTGCCGCCGGGATGTCCGGCGGTATCGCCTACGTTTGGGACGACGAGAAAACTTTCCGCGTGAACTGCAATTTGGCTACGGTCGAACTGATGAAAATTTCGGCAGGACCGGAGGAACAAGAGGTCATGCAGCTGATTCGGTTGCATCATCAGTTCACGGGCAGCAAGCAGGCGGAACGGGCGTTGGCCAACTGGCCCGCGTTCATGAAGCAGTGCGTCAAGGTGATGCCAACCGATTACAAGGCGGTGCTCGAAGAGTTGGAGAAATCCAAGGCCAAGGGTCAAACCGTCGGGGTTTGAGCCAACCGCCGAAATCCGTCTCGGATTCGGGGCCAATGTTTCCTATACTTCGCGGTTGAAACCACGCGCCGCCTCCCCAACTTGGGGACCGGCGCGGACCTCGACCTGGAATCCACGCCCCCATCCGTTTCGAATAGCGACATGAGCACAGCGACCGCCGCACTCTCCGGTCCCACCGGCTCGGTTCAGCAGCCCGCCGAAATCCGTGTGTACAACACGTTGACCAAAACGAAGGAGTTGCTGCAGCCGATCAACCCGCCACGCATCGGCATGTACCTGTGTGGGCCCACCGTTTACGCCGAATCTCACATCGGGCACATGGTCGGCCCCGTGATCTTTGACACGATCAAACGGTTCCTGCGATACAGCGGCTATCAGGTCACCTGGGTCGTCAACATCACCGACGTTGACGACAAACTGATCGCCAAAAGTCGCGAGCGGAAAATTCCGATGAGCCAGATCGCGGTCGAAATGACCGCCGATTACCTGGCGAATCTTCGCGAGCTGGGCGTCAATCAGATCGACTTCCTGCCGCGTGCCACGGATCACATGGAGCAGATCGTCGACTTCATCCGCAAGCTTCAGGAGAAGGGATTCGCCTACGAGGCTGACGGGGACGTGTTCTTCGAAGTTGCCAAGGACCCGCACTACGGCCAACTTTCGAACCGCTCGATCGATTCGATGCAGGGCGATGGCGGTGAAGCGGCTGGTAAAAAGCGGGCGGCTGGCGACTTCGCGCTCTGGAAATCAGCCCGGGCTGGGGAACCGGCTTGGGACAGCCCCTGGGGACAGGGACGCCCCGGGTGGCACATCGAGTGCTCGGCCATGAGCCATGCGATCCTCGGGGAAACTTTTGACATCCATGGCGGTGGACTCGACTTGATGTTTCCGCATCACGAGAACGAGCGAGCACAAAGCGGTTGCTGCCATGGCGCACCGATGGTGAAGTACTGGATGCACAACGGCCTGATGCGGGCGGGAGACAAGGGCAAGGTCGGCGGCAAGAGCGATCGCGAAGCGGACACGGATGACGTCGTGGGAAAAATCAGCCGCAGCCGCGGCGCGGGTGGTCTCTCCGATTTGATCCGACGCCAGACTGGGGAGCGAATCCGTTTTTTCCTACTTCGCACCCATTACCGATCGACGATCGTCTACGGCGAAGACGGCCTGGACGAGGCCGGCACGTCGCTGGCAGCTTTTTATCGCTTCTTTGAACGATTCGCCGAGGTCACCGGCCAGTCGTTTTATGAGTTGCCCGCTCCAGAGACTCGCGATCAAGGCGCCATCGACCCGCGTGGCGACGAGGCGTTGCACGAATGCGTCGCGTTACGGGATCGCTTTTTGGCGGCGATGGACGATGACTTCAATACGGCGCTGGCGATCAGCACCCTGTTCGATTTGCTTCGGGCCGCGAACCGCCATCTGGACAAACATGACCTGACCGCTGCCTCAAGTACGGAGTCACCAGCAGTTGAAACACTTCGAGTCATTGGCGGTATCCTTAGAGATTTGACCGCGGTACTCGGATTGTTTCGCAAACCCCCACTGGATCAGACCACCGATCGGAGCGACGCAGAACTCACCTCGCGACTGATGCAGGTGCTGATCGACCTCCGCAAAGATGCTCGAGATAAAAAGGATTTCGCGACCGGCGACCGAATCCGCGACCGCCTTGCGGAAATCGGAGTGGCCCTACTCGATAAGAAAGAAGGCACCTTGTGGGAGCGAAAGTCGTAGCCGATCCATGGCAATCATCCTCGGGATAGACCCCGGTCTGAACACCACCGGCTATGGGGTCATCTCCGACGCTGGCGGTTCGGTGCGATTGATCGAGGCCGGCATCGTACGTACGCGGGCTAAGGGATCGATGGAGTCGCGACTCCAGGAATTGCACTCGGGCGTATCGGAAGTGATTCAGGCTCATCGTCCCGACCGAATGGCGATCGAACAGCTATTCTCACATTACGAGCGGGTGCGAACGGCGATCCTGATGGGACACGCCCGTGGCGTCATCTGTTTGGCGGCGGCCCAGGCCGGAATGCACGTGACCAGCTACGAACCGACTCGGATCAAGAAGACACTCACGGGAAATGGTCGTGCCGCTAAGTCCCAAATGCAACAAGCTGTCCAATTGCAACTTCGCCTACGCCAACTCCCTGAACCCCACGACGTCGCCGACGCCTTGGCAATCGCGATCTGCAGCCTGTACCTCGAACGTGGCGTCCCGTCTTAACCACCATGAATCAAACCACTTGTACCCCTAGGGCGCCACTTTGATCGTTTCCATTTCGGGAAAACTGCTCCGCGTCGGTGAAGAATCGGTAACGCTCGCGGTGCCTCCCTTCGAATACGAAGTCCTCGTTGGCGACTACACCCGGCGGCAGCTGCAGCCGAAGCATGGGCAAGAGACGCGATTGGAAACGCTTCACTTCATCGATGGGAACGCGGCGCAAGGCGGAAGGCTCACGCCACGACTCATCGGTTTTTTGACCGAACCCGAGCGACAGTTTTTCGAACTGTTCTGCAGTGTCGATGGCGTCGGCACCAAGAAAGCGCTGCGGGCAATGGTGCGCCCCGTCAAAGAACTCGCCACGATGATCGAACAACAGGACACCAAAGGGCTCTCCGCGCTACCGGGAGTCGGGCCGGCGACGAGCGAACGGATCATTGCGAAGCTTCGCCGGAAAATGCCGCGATTCGCCCTGATGGTGGATCGTGAACAGGTGGGCGAGCAACCTGATCTACCCAAGGCCGTCGTCACCGATACCTTCGATGCGCTGCTGGCTCTGGGGCATGGCGACAGCGACGCCCGTTCGCTCATCGACGAGGCCTTGGCCGGTGGCAAGCAGTTCAAAGACAGTGAGTCGCTGTTGACTGCGATCTATCAAAAACGCCTCGGTACCAAGTGATGTTCATCTCCCTTGACGGCATCGATGGGGGCGGGAAATCGACCCAAGTGGCCAGGCTCTGCGAGGCCTTGCGCGGCCGAGGATACGAAGTCCTCGCGGTCCGCGATCCGGGCGGCACGGCAACCGGCGAAGCGATTCGATCTTTGTTGCTCGACTCGCAACTCGCGATGCATCGCCGTGCCGAAGCGATGCTCTTCATGGCCGCGCGTTGCGAACTGGTCGAACGACTGATTCGCCCCGCGCTGCAGACCGGAAAGGTGGTCGTTTCCGATCGATTCCTGTTGGCTAACGTCGTTTATCAAAGCACCACTCTCGGTGAGGCGAACTCGAGTCCGTTGTCGGCGGAAGAACTCTGGCGGGTTGGAGAATGGGCCGTGGGAGGGCTGCGTCCCGACCTAACGCTGCTGCTCGACTTGCCCGCCGAGGTATCCCTGCGCAGGATCGATCGTCCCACTGACCGGATGGAGTCCCGCGGCCTCGATTACCTCGAATCGGTGCGTCAAGCCTTTCTCCGCGAGTTACCCCGTGCGGCCCGCCACACGCTGGCGATCGATGCGACGGGTTCGGCGGATCAAGTCCATTCACAAATTCTCGACAGTGTCCACCGCCATTTGAGTTGATCCTTGACGAGCGAAGCCAAGGATCGCCACACGGCAAGTTCATTTCTCCCCCTTCAGCACCCACGAACGCCTTGACGATCGAACTCGAACCCCTGCTCGGTCCCTCTGCCGATCCAGCGGTCGCCGGCTTGATACTGCGCCAAGTCGGTTCGGCAAACCCAGAGATGGCCACTGCGCTATTAACGCAATTGGCCGCGAATGCCGACCAACTTCGCCAATCGGACCCCGCGATTGTGGGCGCGTTGCTCCGTGGCCTACACCTCCTGTTTCTTAAGGGCGATCCCCAAGCCGTCGCGGAATTAGACCCCCTCGCGTTGGCGACGATCGATGAGGCCTTACCCAAGGACTGTTTGAACCGGCATCTGCTGCTGCACCTTTTAGTGATGGTTCGCACCGCACCCGCACTCACGACCGCGGTGGAAAGGTTAAGGGCCGAGCCACCTCGAAATTGGGAAGCCTCCGGCCAATTGCTCAGCCCCCTGATGCAACACCGTGACTGGACTGTCGAAGCCATTTTCCCAGCGATTCTCGATACCCTGGCGCATCCCTCCATGGCGTCGCCAGTGCTGGATCTGGCGAACTTCATCACCCGCGAAAAACTTGTCGACAAGCATCCCGCGGCTGACCGTACCGCCGCTCTAGCTAGCCTCTTGGCAGGCGTGACCTCCCGACTGGAACGATTCGAAGCGGACCCGCGCTCGCTCGGTGATGACATCCCGACGGTCCAGGCTCGGTTGGCTGAGGCGGTTGCCCTCTCCGTTTCACTTTGCGACGCCTTGGGATTGGTCGGGCAAGCGACCACGATCCCTCGCTTGACGGAGACGATGCAACTGACGCATCGACGGGTCCAAACCGAAGCCGCAGGCGCGCTGGCGCGGATGGGAGACCCGACCGGAATCGAAAAACTGATCTCGCTCGTCTCCGAACCGGTGGCTCGATTGCGAGTGATCGCTTATGCCGATGAACTCGGCTTATCCGATCGCATTGCGGACCACTACCGCAGCCAAGAATCGGACGCCGAAGCGAACATGGCCCTCTGGCTTTCACAGCCTTCTCAGATGGGCATCCCGCCAACAGAAGTCGAAACCCTCGACCGCCGACACCAGTACTGGCCGGGGTATGAACGGCCCATCGACTGCTTTTTGGTCCGATTCCATTACGATCTGGGGGGCAGATCCTATAGCAACGTGGGGATCAGCGGCCCCGTCACCTTCGCGCTCGCCAACAATGTCGCGGACCTCCCGATCGACGACATCTATGCCATTTACGCCGGTTGGCACGCCGATCACCAGCAAATCTTTGCCATCGCTCCCGAGCACATCAATGACGTCCAACGGCGACTGGTGACACGACTGGCGGAGCACGCCATACGCGCAGGGTATTTCTCGCCACACCTCGAGCTTTTCGGATGTTTTTTCGAGGAAGAGGCTGCCGTGTTTCGGGCGTTCCGGGATGACAAATCCTGCCGCGTGATCACCGACGGTCTGGAATCGATCCATCTCCCTCTCGTCGATCGTCCTCGCCAACCGGACGCAGGCGACCTCTGGAATCTCTACAAGGGGCGCAAGATACTCCGCACCTTCAACCCCCTCGACTAAGATCGGCTCCGAATCAAACCCCATCCGTTTGTGGACTGTGGATTGGCATGAACCCCTAATGGGCACCAACTCCATTCACCGCCAAAATGAACCTTTGCTCAAATCGAGTCGTTTTCTACGCCAACCGCAACGGAAACCTGCATGTCACCCTCGCCTTCGATCCTGTCCGAACATTTTGGTGGTACGCTGATCATCCGAATTCAATGTCGGAAGCTACGTGAAGTCGACGTCGCACACCAACTTCAACGGGCGATGGTCGCTGAGGTAACGGCAGCCAATCCCCAAGTCGTCATTCTGGATTTCACCGCGGTGGAAACACTGGGCAGCGTCGCTTTTCTCGCGTTCCTGGCGGTGAAGCGGCAAGGCAACGTCCAACGCGTTATCCTCTGCTCGCTGAACCAACACGTTCGTGAGTGCTTCGAGATCTGCAGGTTGGTGCGTTCAGAAAGCCTCCCAAGTGCCCCCTTTGAGCAAGCCGATTCCGTTGCCGATGCGATCGCTCTTGCCGAAACCGCTTCATGCGATGATTCAAATGAGAGCTGATATGATTTTCAATCGGATTGCGTCGGTCCTCTGCTTCAGCCTGTGCGGATGGTTGATCCATCCTGCCAGCCACGCACAGGACGTCGCCTCAACCGGCCCCCTGAAGCACCTGAAACACCTGCCAGGTGAATCGCTGGAGGTCGCCGAACGCCCCGCGTTCATCCTACTGCCGCCGCCGGAGCTGCGGACAAGCCCGCAACCCTGGGTGCTGTATGCACCAACGATGCCCGCCTACCCAGACCAACACGAGGGCTGGATGCACGAGCGCTTTCTGGCTGCAGGCTTGGCCGTAGCGGGAATCGATGCCGGGGAGGCTTACGGCAGCCCCCAAGGCCAAGCCTTGATGTCGGCACTGTACGATGAACTGACTCTCAAGCGAGGCTTTGCCCCAAAACCGTGCCTGCTCGGGCGAAGTCGAGGCGGCTTATGGGTTAGCAGTTGGGCGATCGCACATCCCGATCGGGTCGCGGGGATCGCGGGCATCTATCCGGTGTTCGACCTGCGATCGTATCCAGGGCTGGAAACGGCTGCTCCGGCTTTTGGACTCAAGCCGCGGGAGCTCGAAGACAACCTCGCGCGACTCAATCCGATCGCGAGAATCGACGTCTTGGCGAAAGCCCGAGTCCCGATCTGCATCATCCATGGCGACGAGGATGCCGTGGTACCGATCGAACAAAATTCGTCCGCCCTTGCGGAAGCCTATCGTCGGGCCCAGGCAGAGAATGCCGTCCAGCTGATTATCGCCGAGGGGCAGGGGCACAACTTTTGGGAAGGCTTTTTCAAGTGCCAGCCCTTGGTCGACTTTGTCATTCGTCGCGCCAAATTGGGCACGTCTGACGAGCCTGAGTGAAGGGCCGCGGATGATCCGACCTGATCGACCTCCGTCGCAGTTGATGTCGGCAGGACCGAAGGGAAAAGCCAGCGGGTTCGTCAGTTGGAGACCAACGAACCTGCCGGGGGGCGGTCAGAGAAGGGAGCAGCCGGGCCGTCAAGCCGAGCTGCAGGGAAGCGACCGACCGTCAACACGGTCGATGTCGCTTGACGAGCGGGCTTGAGGAAGCCGCTAATCCGCCAGTTGCCGCTGGAGCGGAACGGCTACCTCAAGCCCTCGCCAGACAAAATCCCAGCTGTCATTTGAAGTGCGTCGTTGTTGGGGATTCCGCCGGTTGATTCGCCCCAGAGACTTACATCCCGAGGAACGTCCGCTTCAACCAAGCATTCTTGCGGCGTTCCAGCTCCATCAAGTTGCTGAAGAATCCGGCTGAGTGCCGAGGCGCCTGACGGTAGGCCGGATAGACCCGCACTACCCCTGGGTTCCCCTGAACGACTTGAACGGTCGACGGATCGACGATCACAGCCTCGGAATAGGGAGCAGCGGCCGCATCGGCAACGGGAGCGATATCGAGCGGCTGAGCGACTTCGCCTTCGCTAACAACCGCATCGCCCGCGTCTTCCGTCAAGACGCTCACCGGCTCAGTCACCTCGCTGGCTGCCGGGATGGCGTCGTCAAACGCGAAAACTTGAGATACAGAGAGAACGGCCACGGCACACGGAATCAAGAATTTCAACATCTTGCGGAGACTCCTGCTTAGATTCATGGAAGGTTAAGGTTGGGAGGGGGTCTTGAACGGATGGCCTAAATGCCAGCCACCCCGGCGTCCCAGCGACGGCCAATTCGATCGGCCGGCACGTTTATCATGCGCAACGATTTTGGCGTCGAAGGGAAAAGCGAAATAAAATTCGCGATCTCGACCCATTCGGCTTGCCGGTCGATCAGGGTACGACGGTAAAATTCGCCGAAGAAAAAAGGTTCAAGTTTCGGGCGATAGCAGCTCGTCGCGTTTCGGCTAAACTTTTCGGTTTGCGCGACTCATTCCGCGGAAATGGGCGTCCTGGCGGCGGACCGAGAACCCAACCCATGGTGGTGCCTGACCGCCACAAACCTGCAACGCCGAAATTCCTGCTCGCGACCGGTGGCCGGCCGGGGATGATTGCCGGTTCGCGGCGGACCGCTTTCAGTTCAATCACGTAACCCCTTGTTCATCACAGGTTTTCGATGAAGCCGATCGTACAGATATCCCTCGACGTGATCGACCTGAAAGAAGCGATCGAAACCGCGCGGATGGCGATGCGCGCCGGCGTCGATTGGCTCGAGGCTGGCACCCCTTTGATCCTGGCCGAAGGCCTCCATGGCGTCCGGGCGCTACGGCGTGAGTTCCCGGACGTACCGATCGTCGCCGACTTGAAAACGATGGACGGCGGATATTTGGAAGCCGAGATGATGGCGCGCGCGGGCGCCACCCATGTCGTGGTGATGGCCCGGGCGCATGAAGAGACAATTCGTTGCGTAGTGAAAGCTGGGCGAGATTTCGGGGTTAAGGTGATGGGCGACAACCTAGGATGCCCCGACATGATCGCCGGCGCTAAATGGCTGGAGGAACTAGGTTGCGATTTCGTCATTCATCACATCGGATACGATGAGCGACGGGGGATCGCGGCCCGCGGACTACGCATGCCCAGCCCGCTCGATCAACTTCGCCAGGTGGTCGATGCCGTCAAAGTTCCCGTGCAAGCGGTCGGAGGTCTGTCGCTGGAACAGGCGATCGCTTGCCCGAGCCACGGCGCTCCTCTCGTTGTTCTAGGCGCTCCCTTGACCATCGATGCCGACGCATTCAAAACGGCGGATGGAAATTTAGAGGCGTCGCTCCGCATGATCTGCGACGCGGTTCACGCACAAACGGTTTAAGGATTCTCTGGATGAGTACGGTGAACATCAGCAGTCACTCCACTTCGACGGCGGTCGTGAATTTCGCCCCCGAAAAGGGTTCAGTGGAATTGCGTGAAATCCCTCTACCGGAGATTGGCGCGACCGATGTCCTGCTGGAGGTAGCGAACGTCGGCGTCTGCGGTAGCGATCTCCATCAATGGACTGCGGATCACTCTTGGCCAGTCAATTACCCCGTCGTTTTAGGTCATGAATTCGGGGGCAGGATCGTCGACCTCGGCTCCGATGTGGTCGGCTGGAAACCGGGGGATCGTGTCGTCAGCGAAACCGCGGCGATCATCGACCCACAGAATCCGATGACGCGACGGGGACTCTACAACCTCGACCCGACCCGCAAGGGATTTGGATATGGCGTCAACGGAGCCATGACTAAGTATGTGCGTGTGCCCGCTCGAATCCTGCACGCGGTTCCCGAAGGCCTGCCATTAGAGCACGCCTGCCTGACGGAACCTTGCTGTGTGGCTTACAACGCCGTGGTCAAAAACGCGCGAATCGAACCGGGCGATCGGGTGGTAGTCCTTGGCCCGGGAACGATCGGAATTCTCTGTGCCGCCATGGCACGGCTGTGTGGCGCGGAAGTCGCCCTGGTCGGGCTTGAGTCCGATCGGAACCGACTGAAAATCGCGGAGGCCTATGGCTGCGAATCGATCATCGGGGACGCGACCGCATGGGCTCGGGAACGAGACGGCCTGGGTTGTGACGGTGTGATTGATGCCGCCGGCGCCAGCATCACCCTCAAGATCGCGTTGGAAATCGTCCGCCCAGCGGGTTGGATCAGCAAGGTCGGCTGGGGTCCACAACCTCTCGGTTTCAACCTCGATCCGTTGGTTCAGAAGAACATCACGCTCCAGGGCAGCTTCAGCCATCACTGGACCATTTGGGAACGGGTCATCGCGTTGCTGGCTTCTGGGCGACTTGACGTGCGACCGATCATCGGTGGCATTTGGCCTATCACCCAGTGGCAGGAAGCGTTTGAGAAGATGCACCATGGCGAAGTCGTGAAGTCCGTATTAACTCCCGTTTGATCGCCGCGGCACCAACCGGCACGCTACATCGACCGGCACTGGCGCTACCCGTTCCGCGAACAGGATCTCTTAACGTAAGTCCTGCCTCACTCCCACTCAACGCCACCGAACCAAATCTTTTCCGATGCCTAAACTCGCAGCATTTCCCAAAGCTTACATGCACGCCCTCTGCAAAGATGGCACGATGCGATTGGCGGAGTGGTTCGAACTCGCCGACACCCTGGATATTGACGGACTGGAGTTTTACGCGGGCTTTCTGGAGATGGCCGACGAATCGCGTTGGCCCGAGTTTCGCAGGCAGGTTGAAGGGCGAGGCATGACCATCCCCATGCTCTGCTGCTCACCAGACTTCACGCATCCGGATCGTGACTTTCGAGCTGCCCAGGTCGCACAGCAACGGCGATGGATCGACATGATTCACACCCTCGGAGGCAGCTATTGCCGCGTGCTCAGCGGTCAAAGGCGTCCGGAGTTGAGCACTTCGCGGGGGATTCAGCTCGCCACGGAGTGCATCGAAGAATGCCTGCCCTACGCGGTCGAACGGGATGTGACGCTGATCATCGAGAACCATTACAAGGATGACTTTTGGGACTATCCCGAGTTCGCCCAAAAGATGGACGTATTCTGCGAACTGGTCGCGAACATCACGCATCCCGCTTTCGGGGTCAACTATGACCCGAGCAACGCCTACCTGGCGGGCGATGATCCGCTGGAGCTGCTGAATCGCATTTCGCACCGGGTCGTGACCATGCACGCCAGCGACCGATATCTCATCGAGGGGACCTTGGACGACTTGCGTCGCGAGGAGGGTGGCGCGACCGGCTACGCCAAGCGGTTGAGGCACGGCGAGATCGGCAAGGGACTCAACGACTATGATGCGATCTTCACCGAGCTGCGTCGGGTCGGCTTCGACGGTTGGATCAGCATCGAAGACGGTGTCGACGGCATCGAGCAATTGCGACGCAGCGCCGACTTCTTGCGGCATAAAATAGCGAAGTATTGGGGCGACTGATTCGTCACCGATATCAGGGCACTCAACCAACCCTGAATGCGCGATCCCAGCGCCGCGCTGGCCGGGAACGAGCGACTCCGCAACCAGCTTGCCTAGGGATTGGTTGGTGCCATCGGACGAATTGGCCAATCGAGGTGTCGTCCGAGAAACGCGAAGGTGCCGCGGCCGTTGATCGTATGTGGCCCGACAAACCATTCGATTTCCGTACGTTCTCCAATTCCGAGCTTAGCCGCGTAGAGGTGTCGAACCTTCGCGTACTCATGGGCAACCCAGTGATCCTCCCCAACGCCATCAAAATGGCCACGTTCAACCATGAACGGGCGGGGGCAAATGAGTGCCGCCATTTCGGCGTAATTGAAGGTGCCGCCGAGATTCCACTCGAAAATCTCGTACTCACCGGTCCAAACGTAGCTGAAGTTGTGACGCGTGCTCGCGTTCTTAAGCACCCATTCATTGAAGTCCGCTGAACAGATCGAAAGGCAGTAATCGGTTACCAGCGCAGGCACTCGCATCGCCGTCTTCCCGCCATAACTCAAACCGTAAAACGCAATTTTCTCCGGATCGACAAACGGCTGAGTTTGCAGCCAATCGACAATCGCCTGATGCTGAGGGACGATAACGGAAAACAGCGTTTTACCAAGCGGTTGGGCCTTCCGCTGCAGGGTGCGAAAACGATCCTGGAACAGGTAAGGGTTCTGCGGGGCAAATACGATCAGACCGCTTTCGCACAATTTCGCGGCAAAGTCGTGGTAGGCCGGGTGGTCTCCCTGAAACACGTCAACGGGCCGGCCTTCTAACCCGTGCTGGCATACAACTACCGGTCGCCGCTCTCCCGGTTTCAGGTCCTTCGGCAACAACAACACGCCATACGCGAACACGTCGGGGAAGACATCCAAAACGACCTCGTAGCCGGTCCACTGATCGGTTTGCCATGTGCGGCGAGCCCTTGGGTTAGGGGGAACGGGCACTTGGTCAAAGCTGCCGATGACATCGTTCCGAAATGTCGATCGGTAAGCCTCGACAGAAGCTTCGTACGAGGCTAGCGAGGCCCGATCGAGCTTGGCGAGAAATTGCTCGCGAACAGCGGGGCTGTGATCGAGGAGGGCCTGCGTGTGCCGGTCGATTGCCTGCACCCTACGGCGCGCGCCAGCCTCCCAGTCGGGCCGAATGTTCCGCCCCCCTTGTTCGGCCAAATCACCCGCTGCAACAGGTGGCCTCTGATCGATCCCAAGACCGGTCAACAGATGATCGAGAGATTGAAGGTCGCCGAAATTTCCCCCCTCAGGATGTACTACGAAAAAATCACGGGCCGCAGGGCTTGCGTGCCCGCCGAGTCTGTGGCGGGCTTTGTCCAGTAACTCGGAAGCCGCTTTCGGGTCGGGCGACCGGAGTTCGGCGGGAGCGCCGCCCTCGCCAGCCAGCACCAACTCAGGCCCCCGAGAGGTCTCGACTACCAGGCGACGTCCCGCCATCAGCAGCGCCAACTCAGGGGCGTCGAAGTCTCGGAACAGGCCGAAAAAATTACGCTCCAGCGGTTCGCGCCAGGACTCGTTCCGCGGGCCGAAAAAGCCACTCACAACGACCGCGTCAACCCGTGGGTCCAGCCCGCCAGAAAAAAGGGCGAGCATCCCACCCTCCCCATACCCGAACATACCGATCGGTAGTGGCTTCGCTTCGCGAGAGAGCCAATCGACCAGCGCCAACGCCGACTGAACTTCATAGCCGGCCAACGTCCTCCCTAGCTCGAAAGCCGGACGGTGCAGGTACTCGCGGTCCGTTAAATTGCTTCGGCCACGTCGCGATTCGCGATGACGGCTGGTCAGGTCAGGGATCAGCACGCGACAGCCCGATCGGACCAGGCGGCGAACGACCTGCGTCCCTTGAGGGAGGCCTTCGACCAGACCGACAAACTGCTCCGGGGTCTGATCCGCATCCGTGAGCAGGATCACACTGGCAACCGGCGGCACTCCTTGAGGCAACACCATCAAGCCCTCGGCCCCAAGCGATTCCAAACCATCGGCCTGCGGCGCAGGATTGCCCAAGACGGGCCAACGGATGGCATGGATCTGAAACTGCTCGCCTGGTTCAGGCACGCCCCGAGCCAAATCGCGTGACTGACCGCCGCTCAAGTCTCCAGCCCTCGACCCGATCCGCTCGGGCGCATCGAAGGGCAGACGCGGATCAACCACGCCGAGAGAACTAGCCAGCCGCCGACGCCACGGCTCCAACGACTCGCTTAGCACGAGTTCCGATGATAGAGCGAGCTCCCAGCGGGCCTGCCGTTTTCCCTCGGCTTCATCCAATTGGCGGAGCAGAAACCGATCGATTCCGGCAACCATGCTCGAAGCCAGATCGCCCTCCAACGTCAGCAGTTGCGTGCCGACTGGCGTCACTTCTTGGGCGGTGGCCATGAATCTCGCCCCATCCGACCAGGCACCCAGCATCCCGCTCAAAACTAGGACAATCGCCAGCCTTCGGCCAACGCCATTCCCACCCATCACTGACTGCCCCATTGCCGCACGCCTTATTCGAACTAGGAGGAATCCGACCCTGCGGAAAAAAACGCAGCCGGGCCGGGGAGGAATTCAGTATCAATGCTTAACCGGCGCGCGACAAGCGAGCTGCAATCGGCGGAAAATTCGCCCGAGTCGCTCGCCCTGCTCGGCTAAAGACATCCGACCCGAATGGCCGAGCACTCCCCTCCGGCCCTGCGAGCCCGAAAAACTGACCCTCCCAAGGCAAAGGCTGCAATCGGTCATCGGGTACAAGGTGTCGCAATTTTCGGCCAAAAATACTGCTCGCTCGTCAGGCCGCGGGAGAGCGAGACCCTGACTGAGATCGGAGCGACCGAGTAGTCGTGGTGGGGATCAAGAAAATCCGGGATTAACGAAGATGGAGGGCGAGCCTGCCGCTCAAACGGCGGCTGGCTCGCCCGGTTGAGCGTTAAAATCGGTCAATTCGGCATTACCAATGAGTACACCGGGTGACCTGGCCCGTTATTTTAGGCAGGGTGCTGGCGCCACGGGGCAGCCTCCCGAGATAACTCCCTGCTTGATTAAAATCTTTGACAGGCCAGAGCGGATGCTCTATCCTGTCAAGGCTACCCCGCCGGGAAATTCCGCAAACGAACTTCCCCCGCCCCCGCCTTACAGGAATATGACGGCCAATGTTGCCGTTTTCAGTCCGATTTGCCGTTGGCTCTAAAATCCCAGGGACAATCCGGATCATCGTGCAAACCGAGCCAGCCACAGGCAAAGTTTGTGGTTGTGCGCAGGAAATCATTTCGTAGTTTAACTGACACGACCCCACGAGGGGTTATCGGTCGCAGGTTTCTGGACGTGGCTCGCGTTCCATCAATTCATTTCGGGAGGGTTCGAATATGTCTCGTTGTCATGGAAATCAGTTGGGTCGTCGCGGTTTTTTGGCTGCGGGGGCCTTCGGGGGACTGGGGCTTTCGCTCGCCGAATTGCTGATGCTCCGAGAGGCCCGGGCTCAGATTAAGCAGTACGATTTCATCGAGGCCAAGGCCGAAAGCGTGATTCACGTCTTTCTGCCGGGTGGTATCGCCCACCAAGAAACCTTTGATCCGAAGCCGTACAGTCCGCTGGAATACCGGGGCGAACTGGGGACCATACGTACGAACACTGGAGAAGTCTTTAGCGAAACCGTCCCGAACTTGGCCAAGTGCGCCGATAAGCTAGCGGTCATTCGCTCGATGACCCATGGCGAGGCGGCTCACGAGCGCGGGACCCACAACATGTTCACGGGCTACAAGCCTAGCCCCGCGCTCGTTTTCCCCAGCTTCGGCAGTGTCGTCAGCCATGAGTACGGCTCCCGCAACAATCTGCCTCCGTACGTCTGCGTGCCAGGCGTCCCGAATGAGTTCGCCGGGACCGGATATTTGTCGAGCAGCTTTGGCCCATTCGCTCTCGGGGACGACCCGCAGAACCCCAACTTCAAAGTCCGCGACCTGAATCTGGCGAACGGAGTCGCGCCGGAACGTTTCATTCGTCGCAAATCGGCTTTAGAAGCCGTCAATCGGCGGTTTGCATCCTTGACGTCGGCGGACAGCGTCAATGCGATGGACTCGTTCTACGATCGCGCTTACGGCCTGCTTGACAGCGTTCAAGCGCGCGAAGCGTTCGATATCGGCAAGGAAGATGCAGGCCTGCGAGATCGGTACGGACGCAATCAAGCTGGCCAGCGTTTGCTGATGGCTCGCCGATTGGTTGAGGCAGGCGTGCGGCTGGTCACAGTCACCTACGGCGGCTGGGACATGCACGACAACATCACCGGAGGCATGCGCTCGCAGATGCCGGCCCTGGATGTTGCCCTGGCGACACTGATCGATGATTTGTCCCAGCGTGGGCTGCTCGAAAAAACGTTGGTGATCGTGAGCAGCGAGTTCGGGCGAACGCCCAAGATCAATGCAACCGCCGGTCGAGACCATTGGCCCAAGGTATTTAGCGTGATGCTTGCGGGTGGTGGTATCAAGGGTGGCACGGTCTATGGCGCGAGTGACGCAACTGCGACGGAGCCGGAGGAAAATCCGGTCGATCCCGCCGATTTGGCGACTACCATGTATCACCTGCTCGGCATCGTCGCGGACAAGGAATTGATGGCCCCGGGAGATCGCCCGATCGAGATCGTGGACGGTGGTGAAGTGATCAAGCCACTGTTGGCCTAAAGCGACCTTTGTGCCCCGCGGAGACCTCATAAGCTGCGGGTTTCTCACGTTTTTCATTACGTTTTCGAAATGCCCGAGAAATTTGCCATGAGTCTCCTCTCGAACGTCCTTCGGTTTCGTCGACCGCATGGAATCGGTCGGCATTGGATCGCAGCGGTCTCTGTGGCGGTTGCGGTGTCCGGGTTGTCGCAGGCAGCCCAGCCATCCGTTATCCGATCCGAACCGATGGGCGTTGTCCGAGGCCAGAAGACGCAGGTGATTCTGCATGGTGCCCGTTTGAATGACGCCCGCGAGATCCTCTTTGATAAGCCGGGGCTCCGGGTTACCGAACTCAAGCCGATCGATGCGTCCAAAGTAGAAATAACCCTAGAAACGGACGCCGATTTGATCCCCGGCCTCTACCCGCTGCAGTTGGTCTCCCAGTCGGGAATTAGCAACGTTCGGCTGATCGCCGTCGGTGCCCTGCCGGTCGTGAATGAGGTGGAGCCCAATAGCGATTTTCAGACGGCTCAGAAGATCGAACTGAATTCAACCGTTGAAGGTTTGATCAAATTCGAGGATGTGGATTATTTTGAAATCCAGTTAGCGCAAGGGCAGACAATTCACCTTGAGGTTGAAGGCTTGCGATTGAGTTTCGATTATGCCAATCGCATTTTCGACCCCTACGTCGCGGTCCTGGACCAAGGGGAATTTGAGGTTGCCGAAAGCGACGACACGTCGATGATCCAGCAGGATCCCTTGACCAGCTTCACGGCTTCTGCGGCAGGCACGTACAAGGTTTTAATCCGAGACAGCAGCTTCGGCGGTAGCGACCTCGCTTATTACCGGCTGCATGTGGGCACGTTCCCTCGCCCGGTGGCGGTCATTCCGGCGGGAGGTCAACCGGGTGATCTTATCAATGCGTCCCTGGTATTTCCGACAGGTGACCCCCAATCTCCGCTGGTGACCACCTCCGCGATTCAACTCCCCAGCGAGCCTAGCGACTCGTTTCCTGTCGTGATTCAAAATGAAAGCGGAATCAGCCCGTCTCCGAATTTCATTCGAGTGAACTCGCTGCCGGTGACGCTCGAGGCCGAGCCGAATGATGACGTCCAGAAGGGCACCGCGGCCGCCGCGGCAGGCGCGTTCTGTGGTGTGATTGGCAGCCCCGGTGACATCGATTGCTTCACGTTTCCGTGCGAAAAGGGCAAGAAATATTTGGTTCAGGTTTACGCTCGCGGCACCCTTCGCTCGCCGTTGGACTCCGTCGTCAATGTTTATAATCCGGCTTTCGGAGGGATCGCGGGTAACGATGATCAAGGCCGAAATCCCGATTCCTATGTCGAATTCACCGCGGCGGAGGATGGTTTGTACACCGTCCGAATTACCGACAGCCTGCAGCGTGGTGGCCCAACCTTTGCCTACCGAATTGAAGTCACCAACCCGTCGCCCAAGCTGGCGCTCGGTCGTCGTGAACTCTATCGCGATGAGCCGCACGGCCTAGTCGTGCCACGCGGCGGATCGATGGCAATGATGATCACGGCGAATCGCCAAAATTTCGGTGGTGAGCTCGTGCTGGAGCTTCCAGATTTGCCTCCTGGTGTTGAGGCACTGACGTTTCCGATGCCAGCTGGCCGAGCAGAAATTCCGGTCGTCCTCTCGGCTACCGCAGACGCCACCGGCACTTCGTCGCTGGTTGCCTTGCGGGCCAAGACAACCGACCCACAACTCGTGCTGGCTGGCGGATTAGCGATTCGACACCCGCTCGTGCTCGGCCAGAACCGAGTCGACATGTGGGGCTATGACTCGGAGCGATTGGCGGTTTCGATCGCCGATCCGACGCCGTTTACAATCAAGCTCGATCAACCTGGCGTTCCGATCGTACGCAACGGCTCGATGGACCTCAACGTTTCGATCGAACGGCAGGCTGGATTTGAGGGGGTAGTTTCCCTCGCCACGCTGTACAACCCGCCGGGGATCGCGGTTAACAATGGACGTCAAATCGCCAAGGATCAAAACACGGTGACGGTGCCGATCACGGCCAACGGCGGTGCGGCCATTGGCAAATGGCCGATGATCCTGATCGCGACCTACGATTCAGGCAATGGCCAATCAAGAATTGCCACCCGGCCGATCGAACTGGAAATTCAGGAGCTGGCTTTCAAATTCGAGTTTCCCAAAATCGCGGGCGAATTGGCTACGGAAACCGCCTTGCAGCTAAGCGCAGAGGTACTGCGGCCGTTCGAGGGTCAAGGCGAGGTCGAGTTGGTTGGTTTTCCACCCGGCGTCACGTCGGCTCAGCCCAAGCAAGCGATCACTCCCGATGCCACGTCGGTGACTTTCCCGATCACGATCACGCCCGAGGCGAAAGTGGGTAATCACAAGACGTTGAACGTGATCGCTAGGATCACTTCGCCGGCGGGACTGATCACCCAAACCCAAGGAACGGGTGAGCTTCGGGTCGATCAGCCGCTGCCGCCTAAGGTAGACGCCCCGGCCACGCCCGAGCCACCGAAGCCGGAGACGCCGGCCCCGCCCAAACCGCTCAGTCGACTGGAACAACTTCGGCAGATGAAGTCCGGTTCCTGAGTGCGAAAATTTTAGTCGCTGACTTTGTCAGGCTAGCCCTGCAGAGCCTGCGTATTTATCGATCCTAAGTCCGAGTTCAAACCTGTTACGTTTCGAGACAAACCCATGAAGGCATCGGCTAACGGATTTAGATCGACGGGCGATTCTTGGTTTCACCAAGTGACCCTGCGAGCCTGTCTTTCGGTCGCGACCGCTGGCTCGATGTTGACTTCGGGCTTGGCGGCAACCCCAGTCGCCACGTCGGTGGACTCGGCTGGGTCCGTGGGTCCCCAGTTTGCCGTTTATCCCCCGGAAATCGCATTGGATTCGGCCCGCGATTTCCAGTCCTTTGTCGCGGTCTCGACTCGCGACGACGGAGTTACGCTCGACGTAACCGGTCAGATCGAATGGAAACTCGAGGGCAATGCGGTCGCCCAAATCGAAGGTCATTTGCTGAAGCCGTTGACGGATGGCACGGCCGAACTGGTCGGAACTCATCTTGGGATCACGCAACGAATCCCGGTGACGGTCAAGAATTCGGCAACCAAGTTCCCGGTCAGTTTCCAGAACGACGTCGTTCCGGTTTTCACGAGGACAGGCTGTAACACCGGTGCCTGTCATGGTGCGGCACGGGGTAAAGACGGGTTCATGATTAGCCTGTTCGGCTATGATCCAGCAGGCGATTTCCGCAGAATCACCAGAGAAATCGGCGTTCGTCGCATCAATCTGGCCGTGCCGGAAGACAGCTTGCTGCTGAAAAAATCGGTCGGTGCTGTTCAACACTCTGGCGGTAAGAGATTCGATGTCGGCTCTGATTACTACGCGACCGTGTTGGAATGGCTTCAGAATGGGGCGCCGAATGATGCGGCTGAACCGAAACCACCGACCGTCGAGTCGGTAGCGGTTTATCCCACGCAAGTTGTGCTGGAGGGCGACGGAGCAACGCAACGATTTGTCGCCGTTGGAAAGTATTCGGACGGCACGACACGAGACCTTTCCAGGTTGGCCGGCTTCACGACCAACAATGCGACGAGCGCCGAGATTGACACCGCCGGTGTGGTTACGGCTCGAGCACGTGGCGAAGCTTATGTGATGGCACGATTCGACACGCACACCGTCGGCAGCCAGGTCCTAGTTTTACCCGCGAACTTGGAATACACGCCGCCCGCGGTCACCGGCAATTACATCGATGAATTGGTCGGAAAGAAGCTTCAGCAAATCCGCATCACGCCCAGCGGCCTGTGCAGCGACGAGGAATTTTTGCGGCGAGCGACGATCGACATCATCGGTCTGATGCCAACCGAAGAGGAATATCAGCAATTCCTCATCGACACCGCGCCAGACAAGCGGCAGGCGTTGGTCAATCGATTGCTGGAGAGAAAGGAGTTCAGCGAAATCTGGGCGATGAAGTTTGCCCAACTGCTCGCGATCAAAAGCAGTAACCAGGTCAGCTATAAATCGGCGTTTCTCTATGCCAATTGGTTGACCGATCAATTCTCACGAAATGTCCCCATCGACCAGATGGTCCGTGAACTCTTAGCCAGCAGCGGGGGTACGTTCACGACCCCCCAAACCAACTTTTATGAGGTCGAAACGGATCGCCTGAAGCTGGCAGAAAACGTCGCCCAAGTATTCATGGGGATTCGGACCCAATGCGCGCAGTGTCACAATCACCCGTTCGATCGTTGGACGATGAACGATTACTACGGATTCGCTGCGTTCTTCGCGCAAATCGGACGCAAGCAGGCTGAGGATTACCGCGAATTCATCGTCTCGAATAGTGGTGGTGGCGAGACCAAACACCCGGTTTCTGGCCAGAATATGAAACCGAAGTTCCTCGGTGATGAAGAACCGGATGTCGCCGGTAAAGACCGCAGGGCTGTCTTGGCTCAGTGGCTGACATCGCCAGAAAACCCCTATTTCGCGAAGTCGATGGCGAATCGGGTTTGGGCGCATTTCACAGGTGTTGGACTGGTTGATGATGTCGACGACATTCGAGCAAGCAACCCGGCGAGCAACCCGGAGCTGTTCGACATGCTGGGCAGCAAGCTGGTGGAGTATAAGTTTGACTTTCGCCAATTGGTGCGCGACATTTGTGCGAGTGAGGCCTATCAACGCAGCAGCATCGCCACGCCCGACAACCAGGCCGACCTGAGAAATTATTCGCACGCGCGAGTTCGCAGAATTCCAGCCGAAAGCTTATTAGACTGCATCTCGCAAGTCACCGAGGCCCCTGACAAGTTCCGAGGGCTGCCACTAGGCGCTCGAGCAGTTCAGATCGCCGATGGAGCGACCAGCAACTACTTCTTGACAACCTTCGGACGTTCGCCGCGAAATACGGTTTGCGATTGCGAGGCCTCGACCGATCCTACACTGTCCCAGGCCTTGCATTTGCTCAACGGGGAGAGTGTCCATAACAAGATCTATCAGGGCAAACTGGTCGAGCGGTTGTTGAAAGAAAAGCAGATGACAGCCGATCAGATTTTGGATGCCATTTACGTCCGTTGCCTGGCGCGAAAGCCGACCGACGATGAACGCAAGGAATTACAGCAAACGATTGCCGCTTCTGAAAATGAGCAGCAGGGCTTGGAGGATGTCCTCTGGGCAATGCTCAACAGCCGCGAATTTGTATTCAACCATTGATACTTGGAAAATGAATATCCGACCTCTGTTTGCTTCGATGCTCTGGATTTCGCTCTCGGCAGGTTTCGCTTGGGGACAAGAGAAGCCGCCCGAAGAGGCGGCGTCCAAGGTCACTTACGACGACCACATCAAGCCGATCTTTCGTCAACACTGCCTGAATTGTCATAACCAAGGCGAGGCGAAGGGCGGTTTGGCGCTCGACACGCTGCAAGCCGTGATCACCGGCGGTGGCAGTGGCGAGATCGTTTTTGACGGCGATCATGAAGGCAGTCGCCTTTGGCAGTTGATCGCGCATGAAGACACGCCGGTAATGCCGCCAGACCAGGACAAGATCCCCCAGGATCAGATCGACTTGGTTGCGAGTTGGATCCGTGGCGGCATGCTCGAAAACTCCGGCAGCAAGGCGAAGAAGAAAAAGACCAGTTCGTTGGCGTTTTCCAGTTCCGCCGGTGGTCGCCCCGAAGGCCCGCCTCCGATGCCAGAACAATTGCCTCAGTCGGTACCGGTGCTCAGCCAACGGGCGGCGGCGATCCCTGCGGTAGCAGCAAGCCCCTGGGCTCCTTTAATCGCGGTGTCCGGCCAAAAGCAGGTCGCCATGTATCATGCGGACACCGGAGACCTGCTCGGAATCCTGCCGTTTCCCGAAGGGATCCCCTTAGGCCTGCGATTCAGTCGCGACGGTGGCTATCTGGTGGTTGCTGGTGGCGAGCATTCGGCAATGGGTATCGCGGCGATCTACAACATCAAGACGGGTGAACGCGTTGCGGAAGTCGGAGATGAACTTGACGTTGCGTTCGACGCGGACGTGAACGAGGACCTGTCACTGGTTGCGCTCGGCGGCCCTCAGCGGATGCTCCGAATTTACAATACCCAAACTGGCGAACGGGTCTTCGACATCAAGAAGCACACCGACTGGATTTATTCGGTTGCGTTCAGCCCAGACGGTGTGTTGATCGCGTCCGGCGACCGATCTGCCGGGCTGATCGTTTGGGAAGCCGCCACGGGGCAGCAATACTTGGACTTGGTCGAACACAAAGGCGCGATCAACGACATCGCATGGCGAGATGACTCCAACGTGTTTGCGTCGGCCAGTGACGACGGCAACGTCAAGCTTTGGGATGTTAACAGCGGTGCGGCGATCAAAACGATCAGTGCCCATCCGGGGGGAGCAACCGGGGTCGCGTTCGATCACCAGGGTAGACTGGTCACTTCTGGCAAAGATCAGAAGATCAAGCTTTGGAACGCCAATGGCGACCTGATTCGAGAGTTTCCCGCGATGCAAGAAGCCGTATTGACGGTGGGCATTACCCACGATGGCTTGCGAGTGGTTGGGGGCGACTGGACGGGAACCGTGATCGTTTCGGAGTCGGAAAATCCGGAAGCGAAAATGTCACTCGCCGCCAATCCGCCACCGCCCGCCGAAAGGTTGACCCTGCAACTCGGCAAGCTGGCGGCGGTTGAACCTGAGTTCCAGGCTTCCCAGGCTCAAGCCGACGCCTTGACGGCTAAGTTAGCGGAGGCGACTAAGCAACACACAGCCTTGATCGCACAACGAGACGAGAAGTTGGCGTTAACTAAGCAAGCTGAAGAACTAGCGGGTAAGGCAGTGCAACATGCCGACGAACTCAAGGTTGCGATTGCTGATCAGTCCCAAGCTAGTCGAGATCTTTATGACCGGGTTGTTGTCGCGAGACTGGGTAACTTGGAAACGGCAGAAGGTCAACAGGCCGCAGCCGAGCGAGAGTCGCAACTGGCTGCGAGTCTGTCCGCGATAGCCAAAATGCGGCAAGAGCAGATTTCCGAGCGTACCCTAGCTGCCGCCAAGCAGTTGGAGATCGGTCAACTCAAAATCGCAGCCGAGGCGATGGCAGAACCGATTCGTACCGCCGAGGCGGCTCAGATCGCGGCAAAAACAGAGGTCGACACGTTTGCGGCTCAGCACGCGACGATCGCTTCCAAAAAGGAGTCGATCGAGCGACTGGTTGCACAGCTACGTCAGGCAGTGGAAGTTGCCCCCGGCGGCTGATCCGATCCTTACCAGGCGAGCTTACGCAGGGTCACTCCCAGCTCAACCTAGCCACACATTTGGCTAAGTTGAGTGCGTTGGCTTACTTTCAGCGGTGAAGCCGTTCCGATCGACAGGGAACTAAATTGCCCTCTTGGTTCAACCGAACCAACCTTTCTTATCAAAGCTCTCGATCGCTTTGTCTTCGCCTTTTTGTATATCGAATAGCTTGTTTAGCTTCGTGATCTTAAAGACCTCCATCACATTGTCCGAAAGCTCGCAAAATTTGAGAGCCACTCCTTGGGCTTTACATGCCTTATTCACTTGAACAAGTTTCGTGATCATCGCCGAGGACATGAAAGTGACGCCACGAAAATTGAGCACCATTTTCTTATGGATGGCCAGCGGAACGGCGTCCTGCAACTCGCGACCGACCTGTTCGATTCTCTGACTTTCGAGGATCTTACCGTCGGTAAAATAGATGACGGTAACCTCTCCTTTCGTTTCGATATTGATGGCGGCCATGCGAACACTTCTCGGTTAGGCTTGGGGGGGCGGAGCGTTGAGCCCCCGGCAGGGCTCAGGCAAGGTGAACGAAGACTGACTACCTGGCTTGGACTTTCGATCCGCCAGCAGCCGCTGGTCATTAGGATACAATTTGGCTACGCAGGGTCCAATGGGTGGTCCAACCTTGCCGCCCGAGGCTCGGCAGCAAGCGGCCGATGGCGTCCGCGCCCGACGCGACCGCGACGCCCCCCGGCCACCCGAATCGCATGCGTGACGGGAGCAGAGGCCGCCGTGAACAGCCATGTCGCTGGCCGAATCCGCTTGCCCCCTCGTCATCCACCACTCACGCCGACTCCAACAGGTCAGGATCCGGCATATAAGACTCCGCGTTGAGGTAAGAGTCTTTGCGGTTCAAAAGCGAAGCGGCCCCCTGATCGAGTACGGCAATGACCTCAGGGTGCAACTGCAAGGCCGAGGCGGTGTTTTGGCTAGTGATCGGACCTTCGATGGCCTGGCTGATCGCGATGGCCTTGTTTTCACCCGTCGCAAGCAAGATACATTGACGGGATTCCAGAATGGTCCCCACACCCATGGTAACGGCTAGACGGGGGACTTGGTCGGGGCGATCGAAAAACCTCGCATTGTCCTGTACCGTTTGCTGACAGAGTGTTTTTAAACGAGTGCGACTCCCGAGCGACGAGCCTGGCTCGTTAAACGCGATGTGGCCATCCGTACCGATCCCCAGCAATTGCAGATCGATTCCCCCGGCCTGCGAAATGCGTTGCTCATAGGCCTCGCACGCCGCACGCAAATCAGCGGCCTTCCCGTCAGGCAAATGGATTCGCAACGGATCGATGTTAATGTGATCGAACAAATGCGAAAACATGAAATGATGATAACTTTGCGGATCCCCCGGACCTAAACCGACATACTCATCGAGATTAAACGAGGTGACAGCGGAAAAGTCCAGCTTCCCCGACCGAAACAACCGGATCAACTCTTGGTAGCAGACAAGCGGCGTGCCGCCGGTGGCGAGACCGAGCACGCAGTCGGGCTTACGGATCACCTGATTGGCGATGATCCGCGCGGCGGTGATGGAGGCAGCTTCGGCGTCGGGTCGAATGATAACTCGCAAGATGTATAAACTCCTGACTCAGGCAATTTCATTGAGGCTGGTTTGGACCGCTTTTCGAATCCAGCGTTCGTCAATCAGCAGGGGCTGCAACGACTCGCGAAGGTCTGGCCGGACAAAAATCCTGACGCGCTTGACATGACCGTCAAACTGCTGATGCGCGAGCACTTCGGCGACAGGTGAAACCTCCGCTAGGGGACGCACCGCCCCGTCTCGCATCACGACGGCGACGTTGATATCGACCTCTAATTTGACAGGGGGTGCGTCGATCAGAATGTCGTTCGGCTCGATCGACAAACCGGTGTGGCGGGACAGCAATTTTGCCAATTCCGCGGCACACGCCACCAACCACCAATAGGGGCGATGGGCCAGCATGCTATGGATGTCCGCGGCGTGCGAAACGTTGAACTCACAACCTCGTTTGTAGAGCGAACGGACGGGGCCGAAAAGCCCCTGAACCAGGCGTTGTGTCCCCGCGCAATCGGAGGCCGCGGCGGCCTGACGCCAAGCTTCGACCCAGGCGGCTTCATCGAGGGCCATCATCGACTCGAAATCGACCCGATCCCGCAACAAAAATACGGACCGCTGCAGCATGGCGGTCGCTGCCCGAACGGCATGATGCCAGTAGACTTCGCTGAACATGACGTAGCGGGCAAAGACCATCATCTCGGCAGCCGTTCGCCCCTTCTCCGAGATCGCCAATCGTGGCCGCCGCGGGTCGACCGTCATCGCGGCGACCAGGCGGGCGGCATCGAAATGACGACCGTACGGAACGCCCGCGTGCAGACTGTCGCGAACCAAATAGTCGAGTTTGTCTACGTCGATCGGTCCACTGAGACAACTGGCCAGAAGCTCAATCTCACGATCGCTCAGCTCGCTATCCCCAACCCGCTTGCCCAACAGCAGTGACATCAGGTCATCGACATTACATTGCCAGTCCTGACGAATCAGCCGCTCGAGCTCCCCCCCTCGAAGCCATCGCGATACACGTGCCTCGTGACGAATCAGGCCGGTTAGTCGCATGTCTTCGATCGCATGACAAAACGGCCAATGTCCGATGTCATGAAGCAGAGCCGCCATGACAAAGGCCTCGGCGGCACGGGTCCCGACAGGAGCTGAACCGCCCTCCAGACGGTGCAACACGCTGAGCACCAAGAGCGAGTTGCGATAAACCCCCAAGGAGTGCTCCAACCGCGAATGCATCGCCCCAGGGTAGACCATCTGCACCAACCCCAATTGGCTGATCCTCGACAAGCGTCGCATCTCCGCCGTATCGAGCAAACGTCCGACCCGAGACGTCAGCGGTACGTCCATTTCCGGCGGAATGCGCACCCGGCGTCCGGCAGCGCCCAACCGCTGAAGTTCTTCGATCACTTTTCACCCCTCCGGGAACGCCCGTTTCATCGCCGTCGACCTTCGCGGACCAGTCCCGCATGCCAGGAGTCTAGCGAATTCACAACGAATTGAACGGGGCAGCGAATCGGCCGATCAACACCCGCTGCCTAGTTCCGCTGACTCTGATTGGTTAAAATCTGGGTCTCGCAAATGCCTCCTGCCTATCCGCTGCCCCTTCTTGCGTCCTACAGTCAAATCCATGTCTGATTCCGCCCCCGCTTCCACGCCGAATCCTTCCGCTTCGGGCCAAATCGACCATGTTTTGATTGAGGAACGCCTGTTTTCACCTCCGCCCGAATTCGCGCGACAAGCGGTGATCTCGTCGCAGCAGCAGTACGAAACGATGTATGCCGAGGCGCAAGACCATCCCGATGACTTTTGGCGCCGCGAAGCCCTGGAGCACCTGCATTGGTTCGAACCCTTCCAGGCGGTCTGCGACTGGAAAACTCCCGACGTGAAGTGGTTCGTCGGCGGGCAAACCAATGCGAGCTACAATTGCCTGGATGCCCATGTGGCAGCAGGGCAGGGCGATTCCATCGCGATCCTGTGGGAAGGCGAACCGGGAGATACGCGGACGCTCAGCTATCGCGAATTGCTCGCCGAGGTCTGTAAGTGTGCCGCGGCACTCAAGTCTCTGGGCGTTGGCCGTGGTGACGTGGTCAGCATTTACATGCCGATGACGCCGGAACTTCCGATCGCCATGCTGGCCTGCGCCCGAATCGGAGCCATCCACAGCGTCATCTTTGCGGGATTCAGCGCCGATTCAATCGCCGACCGAAACCAGGACGCCTCGGCCAAAGTCATGATCACGGCCGACGGGCTCTACCGCCGCGGAAAGGCGCTGAAGCTTAAGGAGACCGTGGATGAGGCGTTGGCCAAGTCCCCATCGGTCGAGCATTGCTTGGTACTGCGCCGAATCGGAGGCGATTTTGAAGTTCCGATGCAGCCCGGCCGCGACGTGTGGTGGCATGAACTGGTCGATGCGCAAGACGCAACGCTGGAAGCCGAACCACTGGATAGCGAAACTCCGTTGTTCATCCTCTACACCTCGGGGAGTACGGGAAAGCCCAAGGGAATCCTGCACACAACCGCCGGCTACAACTTGTGGGTCAAGAAAACATTCCAGTGGGTCTTTGATCATCGACCTGGCGACGTTTACTGGTGTACCGCGGATTGCGGCTGGATCACCGGGCACAGCTATTTGGTTTATGGCCCGCTTTCGGCGGGCGCGACCTGCTTGATGTACGAGGGCGCTCCGAATCAACCCGCGGAAGACCGCTTTTGGGAACTCATCGAAAAATACAAGGTCACAATCCTCTACACGGCTCCGACCGCGATCCGCACGTTTATCAAGTGGGGCGACGAACACGTCGAAAAACATGACCTGTCAAGCCTGAGACTGCTGGGGAGCGTCGGCGAGGGAATCAATCCGGAAGCCTGGATGTGGTACCACGAGAAAATCGGCGGGGGGCATTGCCCGATCGTGGATACCTGGTGGCAGACCGAAACCGGGGGAATCATGATGAGCCCGCTTCCTGGGATCACGGCGACCAAGCCCGGCTCCTGCACACGGCCGCTGCCAGGCGTCATGCCTGTTGTTTTCGATGAATCCAAACAGCCGATTGAAGGCGATCAAGGAGGCATGCTTTGCATCGCCAAACCTTGGCCCGGAATGCTTCGTGGCATCTGGGGCGATCCCGATCGTTACCGCCAGCAATATTGGTCGACGATTCCCCGGCATTACCTCGCGGGTGACAATGCCCGCCGCGACCACGACGGCTACTACTGGATCATGGGCCGCATCGACGACGTCATCAACGTATCGGGACACCGTCTGAGCACGATCGAAGTCGAGAGCGCCCTGGTCGCCCATGAGGCGGTTTGTGAAGCGGCGGTCGTCGGTCGCCCCGACCCGATCAAAGGCCAAGCGATCTCCGCCTTCGTAACGATCCGCGATCGCGAGCCGACCGAACAGCTGCGCAACGAACTTCGCCAGCATGTACGCAAGCTGATCGGAGCCCTGGCCCAACCCGATGACATCCGATTTACCGGATCGCTGCCCAAAACCCGTAGCGGAAAAATCATGCGGCGGTTGCTGCGCGACATCGCCGAGGGCAAAGAATCGGGGGGCGACACCTCAACCCTGGAAGATTACTCGATCATCGCCAAATTGCGGCAAGAAGAGAGCTGATTTCCGACGCCTTCGGTGGCAAGCCGAGACTGGAAGATTTGGTGTCATTCATAAGCGGTAGCTGTTCATGATTTTTTCCAGTCGCACGCTCATTCGCGGATCGACCCCGCACCAGATCTTCCTTGCGATATTTTTGATCGGTTGCAGTGCGACCCTAGGATGTCGCCCAGACGCCGATTCGACTGGGCCAATCAAGGCTCAGGTTGCCTCGGCATCGCGAGTTCTCTCTCCCGAAGTGGAGATGAATATCGAGATCTTCTGTGGCGATTGCCATCGCATGCCCCAGGCTTCCAGTTTCCCACAATCGGCGTGGCTTGACGAAGTACGGCGCGGTTTCGATTTCTACTACGCTTCGGGACGCAGCGACATGACCGTCCCGATCCAAGCGGATGTTCATCAGTACTTTGTCAGCCGAGCACCTGAAAAGCTAGATCTGCCCACTCCCCAACCGATCGACACGTCCTGGGTCGATCAATTTGAACGACAGGACTTCTCGATTCCCGACAATCCCACCCCTGCCATTTCTTTCATCGATGTGGTGGATCTCGGTTCGCCGCTGGGACGGGGGATCGTGTTTTCCGATATGTCGGCAGGTGGAATCTACTTTGCCGCGGTCAAGTCCGACGGATCGGTCGCGAATCCCACGCGACTAGGCCAACTGGACCATCCCGCCGTTGTCCGCGTCTGTGACTGGGATCGAGACGGTTTACAAGATCTGCTGGTTGCCGAACTGGGGTCGTTCCTGCCCGAGGACCACGCTCTGGGAAAGGTGATTTGGCTCAAGCAATCAGCGGACAAACCAGGGAATTTCGAAGCCCAGACACTCATCGACGGTGTTGGGCGAGTGGCATCGGTCGAGATCGCCGATCTCGATCGTGACGGCAATGACGATCTCCTGGTTGCCGAGTTCGGCTGGCAAACGACGGGATCAATTTTCTGGCTCAAACGAGGCGATGACAATTCCCCGCAAGAAGGGCTTTCCAAGATCCACCTGGATCCACGCCAGGGCACGATCCATGTGCCGGTCGCCGACCTGAATGGCGATGGCGCACCGGACTTTGTTGCCCTGATCAGCCAGCACTACGAACGACTTGAGCTGATGATCAATGACGGATCAGGACGCTTTCGCATCGAGTCCGTTTATGACGCGCCTTGCCCGTCTTACGGTTCGAGCGGCATCGAACTGGTCGACATCAATGGTGACGGAAAAACCGACATTCTCTATACCAATGGGGATTCTTTCGACAGTTTCGTCCTGAAGCCGTTTCACGGAGTCAAATGGTTTGAAAATCGAGGGGACCTGTCCTTCGTTGCCCACGAAGTCGGCGCTTTGCCGGGCGTTCATCGGGCTTTGGCCGGAGACGTCGATGGCGATGGGCAAATCGAGATTGTCGCCGGGGCTTTCGTCCCCCAACGTTTGGTGCGCAACCAACGACTGCACGAGGCTGAGGCCTTAGTCGTGTGGAAGCAGAACCGGTTGGGCGAATTCGACAGGCACGTCCTCGCTAATGGCAACTGCATTCACGCGGCACTTAAATTGTCCGATCTGGATGGCGATGGTCGTGACGACCTGATCGTTGGACATTTTCGCGAACAAGAACTGCCGGGTGCCGCGATCTCCCTTTGGTACTCGCGACTCAAGCCATAAGGTTCAGTTCCCTGGCAGCAGGGAAGGGCTCGCGATCGGTTGCGGTGCGGCGGCATCGGTCGTCCTTTCCATCGCCGCCAAGGCTTCCCCCGCAAGGCTCATGCTGGGATCGATCGCTAAGGCAGCCTTCAACCAACTGACGGCCAATTCGGGTTTGCCGAGTTGTTTCGCCAGCAGCCCAATCTCGTAACGAATGGGGGCGTCCGTGGCCCGGTTGATCGCTTCGATCTGCAGATCGGAGAATCGCTGCCAGAGCTTCTGAAGTTCCTCGGCACGCGCGGATTGCTCGGTCGACTCAGTATCTCGCCCCAGGCGCCCCAGCACTTGTGCCAGTTGCGTTCGAACCCCATGGTTGAAGGGATGAAATCGCATCGCGGTCTCCAGCAATTGCGCGGCGGCTTCGACTTCACCATCAATCAAGGCGATTTCGGCGTTCAGCTGAATCGCGTCGACGTCTTCCGGTCGTTCTAACAACGACTGTCTCGCCAAACGCCGGGCATCGTCTAAATCACCGATGTTCATCAGACACCGGGCGGTCAGACGCTTTTGGCGGGTGGATTCGCCACAGTGACTTAAGCTTTTCATCGCGGCCTCGTATTCACGCTGCTTGATCTGGCACTCGGCCAATTCGAGCCAGACCGTTTCGACGTCTGGCTGATTCGGCGCGCGGCGAAGCGACTCGAGATAGTGCGGGATGGCAACATCCGGCCGTTCGTAATCGCGGTTGATCAATCCCATGAAGCGGTCCGGGCGATAATCTTCGGGTGCCAAACGCGAGACCGCGCGAAGATGCAGCATCGCGTTATCCATCGCGCCGACATCGTAATAGAGGACACCCAACCATTGATGGGCTGCCAGGCTATCAGGGTCCCGCGCCAGGGCTTCTTCCCAGAAGACCTTCGCGTTACCGGCGGCCCCGAGACGGTAGGCCGCCTGGCCTGCTAATACCCGCGATTCGACCTCGACATCCGGGTGGTCTTGGGCACTCACTGCCAACGCCAACGCTTCATCCGCTTGACCCGACTGCAATTGCAACCAGCCCTTCAAGTACGCTTGCGGAAGTTCGTAGGTGGCACTGCCTTCTAGGGATCCAATGGCTCGCTCGACATCCGCTCGGCTGTTGTCGCGAACCGCCCTCATGCCAGCTAAGAAGTGCCGTCGCGGGCTCTGCCACGCCTGGTACGCCACCGAAGCGATGAGCATCAGCAACAACAAAACGACCCAGCAACGCGGATCCTGCACCAGGCCTCGAACCAAGCCGAATCGCGATGCGACACGCGACTCATTCATCTCGTGGCTCCACCAGTGTCAGGACCTGATTGACAGGAAGATCTTCGAGCAATGTTTCAGCCCCACTGGGCCAACGGACCATCAAGCGTTCGATGCGATCGACATCTCCTAGCCCCCACGCCAAAGCCTCTTGGCTGGTTGACATGTATCCCCCACCGCCTTTGCGGACTCGCATCAGATCTTGACCGCCGATTGAAACGGTGGCGACCGCACCGATCGCATCTCGATTGGATCGTGTCCCCACCAGCATCAAATGAAACCAATTGGCGGACGATTCGAGATCATTCCTTAAGATCGCCGCGGGGGCATTGATATTGGAAAAGATGATATCCAGGTCGCCATCCGCATCTAGATCCGCAACCGCCAGGCCGCGTCCCTCATGCCCCTGGGAAAAATAGTGATCCTCAGCGAACTGCACGCGACGAAATCGCTGGCCATCGGCGAGCATGATCAGCGGACGCTGGGCGCGGGGTGACGCTGTCGGAAACAGGATCACGTGGCCGTTATTGACGAGAATGTCCTCCTTGGAATCCATGTCAAGGTCCGCACAAGCGGTGCCAAAACCGACAAATAGCCCACCCAAGACATTCAAACCGGCAATATCGCTGACATGCAAAAATGTGCCGCGTCCTTCATTTCGGTACAGGGCGAAATCCTCACGCTCGTAATTGGTGACCCAGATGTCAGGCCGACCGTTCTGATTGAAATCCAAAAGATCAACTCCCATGCTGCCGTTTGGGATTCCGGCCTTGTCGGCCGCAACGCCAGCGAGCATGGCAATTTCTCGAAACGGCGGCTGCCCCGTGTTGGAGTAAAGAAAATTATTGACGGTATCGTTAGCGACATACACATCGACAGCCCCATTCCCATCGAAGTCGGCCACCAGTACGCCCAATCCTTTGCCGTCGGACTTCAAACCCCAGGCCTCCGATTCGTCGCGAAACGTGCCGTCAGGGTTACCGATGTAAAGCGTGTCAGGCAGTCCCGAGAACTCGCGGGGAGGACAGATGTCGCGTTCCTCATTGGTGCGCCCCCGGCAGAAGGGATGGTTGTCGAATGACCAATCGACGTAGTGGGCGACGTAAAGGTCCAACAACCCATCGCCGTTGAAGTCTGCCCAAGCCGCGGCCGAACTCCACCGCTGGTCAGTCAATCCGACCCGCGCATGCACTTCGATAAACGTCCCATCGCCCTGATTCTGCCAAAGCTGAAGCCCGCCGTAGCCGGAGACGAGAACGTCCTGAAAGCCGTCTTGATTGTAATCCGCCACAAAGGCACCGTGACTGTAGTGCTCTGAAGCAAACCCCTCGCCAGCCGAATCCGCTACGGCAACCATTCCGGAGCCACTCAGATTGCGAAACAACTGAGAGGGATACCCGACGGTGGTTTTCTGAGCAAACGTCCCCCCGCCAGGGCAAAAAATATCGAGGTGACCATCACGATCGAAATCCAGCACTCCAATGCCGCCACCCAACGATTCCAGAATCGTGAATTCCTGCTGACTCTCGCCATTTGCGTAGGTGAAGTCGAAATTCCATTCGTTCGAAATGTCCGCAAATTCAAGCGGATTGCCGCGGAGAGCACCTGCCCCGGCCTGATCCGCGGGCGTCGCAGAATCCGCGGCGGGGATTCGGACTTGATCAACGGACGGTTGCAGGTCGGGCTCAGCCCGCCGACACCCGCCCAACAAGGCGACTATCAACCACGCCAGGAACGGTAACGGATGGGCATCACGCCATGGGCTCAAGGATCGCCGACAATTGCGTGTCCCGCAGTTGCGGCCAGCTCCCCGCGTCCGCGTCCGCGTCACAGGAAAACCGCCTGAAGCCATGATACCGACGCCATGTTTTGCTGAGCTCGAATCCATAAGCGGTCTGGGGGCATCCCTGTCGAAAAAATCGGACCGAGCGATTACTTGCAGGTCCGATCGATTAGGGTGAAACCGGTCGACTTTCGGTTGCCGCCTCGGAAAATCTGGCTCGCTGGTTTCGATTGGACGGGCCAACGTATACCTCGGTCTCCGGATGTTTCGCTTTCCACTCGCCCCAAGTCATCAGTTCGAACGGGACATCTCGCAACGCTGCCACCGGTTCCTCTTGCTTGAATCGCTCGTTCTTCCGGTACAGCATCAATCCCCCATCGTTCAGCCCCAAGGTACCGATTTCCAAATTATCACCACCCCCGCCATCCACCGATTCCAGCACACGAACGCATTCGGTCAGATTGCAATAGGTGACGGTAAACGCCTTCGGCTGACCAGTCGAATCGAGCACATGATCGTTGACAACATGCTCCAACAAGCTTGACATTCGGACCAGTGGATAAGCCCGAGCGTGACCTTCGATCACGAGGCCGATTACGCGATCCGTTTCTCTTAGGCTTACGGCGTCGGAACGCACGAAAGCGGGACGATCAATACCAGCGGAAATCATCGGCGTATCGCGACCGACCGATTCCAGCGTTTGCCGCAGTTCTGGAGATAGGCCGCTGAGCATTTCATCCTTTGATGGACGCTGACTGCAACCCAGACCTAGCACAGTCACGCACAAAAGCGGCGGCAAACCGGCGATGAAAAAGCGGATTCTTGGCAGCATTGAAGATTCACAATGAATAAAAAAAGGCGACGGTCCGCTGATCGAACCGCCGCCGATGATTCGCGTGTTGGCCTCGAAGGCAAAACAACCGGTTGCCCAGATCAGCGACTGCTCAGTTCGATTTTGATGTCGTTTGGCCCTGCTTCGGTGACCTGAGCCTTGATCTGAGACTGTGTCGGGTTGTTGTATTTTTGCGGAACGATATATTTAGGCTTGAAATCACTCGTCATGACCGGATTGGTTGTCATCTTTTCCATCATCGCCTTCGTCGCCTCCAAATCGTTCGGATCGGCCATCCCCTGACCCGACGATTCGTTTTTCACGATCGCAACCCCGTGATTGCCGACAACCGCTCCGGGAACGGACTGCGATCCGACAATCGTGGTCAAGGAAAACTTGCCGCTCGCGTCCGTCGTCCCCGCGGAGGCGATGCTCCCTCCCTCGCTGAGGAAATTGACGGTTGCGCCGTCAACCGGCTTCCCATCCATGGTTACCGTTCCGGTGACGGGAACGGTATTAGGAAGGTCGCTGCCTCCACAGCCCACCAAGGCAAATGGGACCAAAAGCATGCAGCCTTGCAGAAAAAAACGTGTCATCGCGCCGTGAATGGTTGGAGAAATAGACCAGGGACCGTAATTCAAAAGAAGTAACCGACTACCTCGCTCACGAAAGCAACCGAGGGGGCGTGACTGCCGAAAGCAAATTCCGACAGCCAACGCCCCCCAGATCACAATAGCCGACGTTCAGATTAGGGAATCTGAGCGGGAATTCCGTCCTGCCGACCACCCAACGCTTGATACGTTCGGTAGTCGATCGACTCCGACAGGAAAGCAACGCTCGCGTCGCCGAACACGAACTGGGCACCACCCTTGTGTTCTGACTTGAAACCTTGCGAGGTTTGCCAATTTCGCCAACCGTTACAACCCAATCCATTAACATCATTGGCCAAACCCCGAGGATTGGTATTTTGATTCCAACCCGGTTCGCCGATACCGACGATCGGATAGTTGATCGGAGCGGTCGTCGCGGTCCACAGGGAGTTGAAGTGCATCCAACCGCTCCAATGATGGTCCGCTTTGTGAGGCAGAACTTCGCCCATCGCGATCGTGTTGGACAAACCGTCCTTCACTTCGGCGAACCGGGGAAACCATTCGCCACGACCAAACATCCCCGAAACGTTCACGCCGCTCCTTGAGTTGGCATGACCTTCGGGGCCATCGCCGAAAATGTTACCGGGGAACAAGGCGCACGAACTGCCATTAGACGGCATCGCCTGCGCCCCGATGCTGACAGCGTAGTTTGACAACGCACGATGGCCAGGGTTGGCGCCATCGCTCCATTGCCAACGGTCCATGCCTGAGTAGGTAGGGCAGATGTAGGTCGGAACGACCACATGATAGGTCCGCTCGACATTTTGACCGTTGTGTGCAAACGATCCCGGAGCGGTCGAAAGGATGTAAGCCTGATACTCGGATGCGCCCGGAGGTGAACTAGGAGTGATCAACGGAGGGCGTGCACCGCCGAAAGGGATGCTGTCATACAAGGCCTGCTGCTCGATGTAGGGCAGCAACTTGGCCAACTGACTTCCCTTGCTGCTTTGATCCCACGTAAGAGGCTCCTGAGGAGTTCCCGCGTGCTGGAAACCGGACGACGGCAGCCGCTTGTAGGTGTCGTGGTAATTGTGCAGCGCCAACCCGATTTGCTTCAGATTGTTGCTGCAAGACATCCGCCGAGCGGCTTCGCGGGCCGACTGAACAGCCGGAAGAAGAAGGCCAACCATCACGCCGATGATCGCAATGACCACCAGCAATTCGACGAGCGTGAACGCCCGTCTCGAACTAACCAAATTACGAGTTACTATCACCGAGGAATCTCCAGAACCGAGAAATCAAAAAAGAATGGAAAAGCAATCCGACCTGCCATGATCCCGATGTCAACCGCCCCCAAATTGGCACTCGAGGCCAATGGAAGGGGTCGAAATCGACCCTTTGGCCATCGTAAAGATCGGCCGGATTCCCTCGAGAGTACCAATCTTCGCTTGCCAAAACAAGAAAAAAACCGTCCGACAACATTTTTTTCGGAATTTTCCGGTACTTGATCCCACGTTACCGGACTCGAGTGACCCTCTGTTCCCCCTAAGCCGGC
>DITY01000281.1:10594-15857 GCA_002422955.1 Planctomycetaceae bacterium UBA6172 | reverse complement strand
CGCATCGAATCCCCTTTCCGTTGTTGTGAATTGCTGAGCGGGGCGACCGTCCCCCGCCGGACGTCGGTTCAAAATACTGCCCGTTCGCCAGTCGCGCTAGCCCCAGGCGGTCCGCCCCCTCCAACCCGCCACTCCAACTCGTCACTCCAACCCGCCACTCCAACCCGCCACGCCAACCCGCCACGCCAACCCGCCACGCCAACTCGTCAGGGCGACTCGTCAGTGGCGACTGATGCGGCTGGCCAGCGACCGAGTTGGAGTCTGGTAACGGTCAGCGCGGTTGCACGCATCCTGCCGCCGTTGGTTGGCGGTCTTTCGAGCGGTTTCGCCGTCATGATTCGCAAACATCGCGCATCTTTACGGAAGACCTTCAAGATTTCTGACTTCTCGCCCGTCGAACGCTCGTCGCCAAGTCGTCCCGTCATTGCGAGTCCCATGGCCGCTATCGCCCATCCACTCAACCGCCGCTGGATCGCCATCGCGCTGTTGCTGGTCACCATCGCCGGCTGCGCGATCCCGCCGGTCCGATGGTCGGTGTCCGGGCTGGCAAGCTGTCGGCAGCGGTTCGGGCGGAACCCGGCCGATGCGAGGCTCGCCGAGGCGCAGTCGCTCCTGGCGGAAGCCCAGAGGGCGAGTCTGTGCGGCGACGAACGCTGCGTCGACCTCTACTTTCAGGCCGCTTCGCTGAGTTGGTGCGAACTGGAGGCTGGCGTTTCGAACGTCGACCGTTCCGCGGCCACGGCCTTCGAGGTCTACCACGCGGCGGTTTCGGAATTGGTTTTCCAAGGCCAGCGGTTCGCGCGGTTCCACCCGAGCCGGGGATTGCACGTCCGCACGAGCGACGGCGACCAGCACGTTCCGCTCGCGAACCTCGGTTCTCGGTGGCAGCCCGACCAGTTCGACAGCCTGATTCTGACCGACCGCCCTCATTCCAAACGTTTGAACCGTTACCATCGCCGCGACGGATTCGGCGTGCCGGTGATCGCCGCGCGCGAGCGGCGCGAGGGGGAACGGTTCATGAAGCCGCGACAGCTGTCATCCGCCACCGTGGTGCTGCGTCGGAGCGATGCCCTGGACGGTGCGGCAAGCCCGACGATGATGCTGGAACTCCTGGACCCGCTGCAAACGCGCAGCGTCGCGGTGGGGTCCGAGGCGTTCCCGATGACGGCCGACTATTCCGCGCCGGTCAAGCTGGGGCTGGAGAACGGCAGCACGATCGATTTGCTCCGCGCCTTCGTCCAGCCTTGGCAAACCCGGCCCGCGGAGTCGGGGCTGTTCATGATCCAGCCCTATCAACCGGGCAAGATTCCGGTGCTGTTCGTTCATGGGCTGCTGTCCGATAGCCTCACCTGGGCCAACGCGATCAACGAACTCCGGGTGCAAGACGATCTGGAATCGCGCTACCAGTTCTGGGCTTACCAATACCCGACCGGCGAACCGTTCTTGCAGAGCGCGGCGCGGCTGCGGCGGGAGTTAACCGAACTGCGTGCAATGGTCGATCCGGTGGGTGTCGATCCCGCGCTCGACCATGTCCTGATCGTCGGTCACAGCATGGGTGGCTTGGTCGGCAAGCTGCAAGTCACGCAGAGTGACGATCGGCTTTGGCGGGCAGTCGCTTCCAGACCGTTCTCCGAGTTCATTGTCGATCCCGAAGGTCGCGAACGGATTTCGGGGATGATGTTTTTCGAGCCCTCACCGATGGTCTCGCGGGTCGTCTTCATCGGCACGCCGCATCAAGGCTCCTTTTGGGCTGAAGGTTGCACCGGCAAGCTCGCCGCGGGGTTGGTCCGCGAGTCGCCCGAAGTGCGGGATCGTCACCAGAGGGTTCTCGAAGCGAACCCGGGCATGTTCACATCCGAGCTGAGCCGCCGAGTGCCCAATAGTGTCGATCTGCTAAACCCTTCCAGCAACCTGTTGCGGACGATCGAATCGCTGCCGATCGCCCCGCATGTCACCTATCACTCGATCATCGGACGGGGGCGCTGGATGCCTGGGGTGGGCGACACCGATGGCGTGGTTCCGGTGACCAGTTCGCAGCTCAGCGGGGCGACCACCCAAACCTCGGTCACCAGCGGCCACACGCGGATGACGAGCGACCCGCAACTGATCTGGCAGCTGATGGACATCATGCGTGAGCACGCCGCCAGGATGCCGACGCCCGCAGCCGACTCGGTCATGTCAGTCGTCGCCGCTGCCCAGCGGTAAGCAATCGGCGGTCAGTTGATACGGGCGGTGGGCGGCGGTAACTTGACGGGGTATTGGGCGAGGCCGGGCCGATCGGCCTGACCTTGTTATCCATCCGGCTCGCTCGTCTCCGTTGGCTTGGCATGCTCCTCTCGATCTCCACCACCCATCAGCCGGCGACGGACCTTGGGTATTTGCTGCACAAGCACCCGGATCGATTTCAATCGTTCGATCTGAGCTTTGGACAGGCGCACGTTTTTTATCCCGAGATGACCGAGCATTCCGCCACCGCGGTGCTGGTGCTCGATGTCGATCCCGTCGGGATGATCCGCGACGGACACCTCGCTAAGGCGAGCGGTTCCCCGCTGGCGAATTACGTCAACGACCGTCCTTACGTGGCGTCGTCGTTCATGAGCGTGGCGATCTCACAGGTCTTCGGTACGGCGATGAGCGGGCGGTGCGCGCAGCGTCCCGAATTGGTGAGCCAACCGCTGCCGCTGACCGCGCGAATCGACGTCCTGCCGGTACGATTGGCCCCGGGGATGGTCGAGCGGATGTTCGAGCCGCTCGGGTATCGAGTCACCGCGAAGCGGTTGCCGCTGGACGAGCAGTTTCCCGCCTGGGGTGACAGCCCGTATTACTCGGTCGAACTCAGCGGCACCGTCACGCTGTCGCAATTGCTGACCCACCTGTACGTGCTGATCCCCGTGTTCGACAACGAAAAGCACTACTACGTCGCGGATGACGAGTTGGAAAAGTTGCTGGCCAAGGGGGCGGGTTGGCTGGCGGCGCATCCGGAACGGGAAACGATCGCCCGGCGGTTTCTGCGATTCCGCTCCAGCCTTTATCGCCAGGCGATCCGGCGACTGGACGAGGAAAGCGATCCGCGGCCGGAATCCGAGGAGGCGGTCCCGCAGGAAACCCCCGAGACGGAACTGGAACTGAGCCTGAACCAACAGCGTTACGTCGCGGTCCTGGAGGCGCTGCGTTCCAGCGGCGCGGCGAGCGTCCTCGATCTCGGTTGTGGCGAAGGGAAGTTTCTCCGCGAGTTGGTTCGCGAACGCCGTTTCAAGCGGATCGTCGGCGTGGACGTATCGATGGCGGCTCTGGAAAATGCCCAGCAGCGGCTGCGGATCGAAACGCTCAGCAGCACGCCGAGCGAAACGGAACGGGTCAGTCTGATGCAGGGGTCGCTGATGTATCGCGACGCGCGGTTGGCCGGTTTCGACGCCGCGGCCGTGGTCGAGGTGATCGAACATCTCGAGCCGAGCCGGTTGGCGGGGCTGGAACGATCGATTTTCGAGTTCGCGCGACCCCAAATCGTGGCGTTGACCACGCCCAATCGAGAATACAACGTCGTCTGGGAGACGCTGCCGAGTGGGCAATTCCGCCACGGCGACCACCGTTTCGAATGGAGCCGAGACGAGTTTCAGACTTGGGCCCGACGCGTCGCGCAGACCTATGGGTATCAAGTCCGCTTCGAGCCGATCGGACCGGTGGATGAAACGCTCGGTTCACCGACGCAGATGGGAGTCTTCGAGCGTGACTGAGCGGTCAGGCTACCCGCAGCCGCCGATTTTTCCTCAGGGGACGATGGTTGTCTCGCTCCGCGAGATCATCGCCCCCAACGGCCGCACGGCTCACCCGCACGGCTCGGTCGGTGTGGTGATCCGCGCGCCCAGCGATAGGACTGACTCCTACCGAATTCGGTTTTCCGATGGCGGCGAAGAGTCGCTGCGGCGCGACGAGGTGGTGATGTTGGCGCGTTACCAGACGGGCGAGATCGGCGAAGCGGCGTTGCCGGGTCGCGACGATGGGCTGTACGAACGCATCATCTACCGCTGCGTGATCGGCTCACGGGCTTACGGTTTGGACGATGAAGGATCGGACATCGATTACCGCGGGGTGTTCCTGCCACCGGCCGAGCGGCATTGGTCGCTGTTCGGCGTGCCAGAGCAGATCGAGTGCGACGCGACCCAAGAGGCGTACTGGGAACTGCAAAAGTTCCTGGTGCTGGCGCTCAAGTCCAACCCCAACGTCCTGGAGTGCCTGTACACGCCGCTGGTCGAGATGGTGACGCCATTGGGCGAGGAATTGCTCGGCATGCGGGAGGCATTCTTGTCGCGGTTAGTTTATCAGACCTACAACGGCTACGTGATGTCGCAGTTCAAGAAGATGCAGACCGACCTCCGCAACCAGGGCCGGGTGAAATGGAAACACGTGATGCACCTGATCCGCTTGCTGGCCTCGGGCATCAGCGTCCTCCGCGAAGGCTACGTGCCGGTGCGAGTCGAACAGCACCGTGAACGCTTGCTGGCGATCAAACACGGCGAGATGGATTGGGACGAGACCGAGGCTTGGAGGCGGAGTCTGCATCGCGACTTCGACCGGGCGTTGGGGGAGACGAAATTGCCCGAGCTGCCCGACTACGCGAGGGTCAACAGCTTCTTGATCAAGGCGCGGCGGTTAGCCGTGGAGGGAGCGTTGCCATGAAGATCGACCAGCGGTTGCACGACCAAGTTGCGGAGCACCCCTATCCGTTGCTGTTCGCCACGATCAGCGGCGCCCATCTGTACGGTTTTCCGTCGCCCGATTCCGATTTCGATCTTCGCGGCGTCCACCTGCTGCCGCTGGAAGTGTTGCTGGGGCTGGAAACCCGAGACGAGACGGTCGAAAGGTCGACGATCCGCGATGGGATGGAACTCGACCTCGTGACGCACGACGCGAAGAAGTTCTTCGGCTTGATGCTCAAAAAGAACGGTTACGTGCTGGAGCAGTTGTTGTCGCCGCTGGTGGTCCACTCGACGCCCGAGCACGAGGAACTGATCGCGTTGGCGGCGAATTGCGTCACCAAGCATCACGCGCACCACTACCTCGGTTTTGCCGAGCGGCAGTGGGCATTGTTTCGGCAGGAGGCCCCGCCGCGAGCCAAGCCGCTGTTGTATGTTTATCGCGTGATCCTGACCGGAATTCACCTGATGAGCAGCGGCCGCATCGAGGCGAACTTGGTGGAGTTGAATGCGGACGCGAAGTTGCCCTACATCGACGAGTTGATCGCGATCAAAACCGCGGGAACGGA
>DITY01000281.1:0-10585 GCA_002422955.1 Planctomycetaceae bacterium UBA6172 | reverse complement strand
GCCACCGGTCAGATCGCGCCAAAGAAATTGTCGGCAACGGTTCCTGCAAGCTCATCCGCGTCGCGGCAGCGGGTTGGTGGGAGCGAAGGAATGCCGGCATTGTGACTAACCATTTGCAGACGAGAAACGGATCGCATGCTCATCAAACTTCCTCAATTGTCGCTGGTCGTGCTGGTCGGTCCGAGTGGGTCGGGGAAAAGTACGTTCGCGCGGAAGCATTTTCTCGGCACGGAAGTTCTGTCGTCTGACTATTTCCGCGGTTTGGTCAGCGATGACGAGAATGACCAAAGCGTCTCGGATGATGCCTTTGCCGCTCTCTACTACGTCCTGCAAAAACGCTTGAGCCTTGGAAAATTGACGGTCGTCGACGCGACCAACGTGCAATTGGAAGATCGCGAGAAGCTGATCCGGATCGCGCGGGAGCACCATTTCCTGTCGGTCGCGATCGTGATGAACCTGCACGAGAAGGTCTGCCATGAGCGGAACCGGGACCGGCCCGATCGCCAGTTCGGCGAATACGTGATCCGCCGCCAGCGAGGTTTGCTGCGCCGCTCGTTGGGGCGAATGCGGCGCGAGGGGTTTCAGCAGGTCTTCGTGTTCGACACCCCGGAGCAAGTCGATGCGGTCGAGGTACAACGGATACCGATGTGGACCGACCGCCGTCACGAGCGGGGGCCGTTCGACATCATCGGCGACGTACACGGCTGCGCCGATGAGCTGGAAGAATTGCTCGGCCAATTGGGCTATGTCCCCCAACCGATCGACGCACAACCGAGCGGGCTGGACACGGCTGACGATCCCGCGGCCGAGTCGCTGCCCGCCGAGTCGCCGCCCGCCGAGTTGTTTTGGTCAAACAATTGCTATGCCCATCCCGAGGGTCGCCGGGTCATTTTCCTGGGCGATTTGGTCGATCGGGGGCCGCGTAACCTCGATGTGTTGCGGATCGTCGAGGCGATGGTCCGGACCGGTCGCGGCATCTGCGTGCCCGGCAATCACGACATGAAGTTCTTGAAAAAGCTGCAGGGCCACGACGTGCGGATCGCGCACGGCTTGGCCGAGACGCTGGCGGAGATCGACGCCTTGCCCGAAGCGACCCGCGCTGCGGATTGCCAGGCGATCGCTCGGTTTCTGGATAGCATGATCAGCCACTTCGTCCTCGATGACGGCAAACTGGTCGTGGCGCACGCGGGGATGAAGCAGCAGATGCAAGGCCGCGGGTCGCGGCGCGTTCGCGAGTTCGCGTTGTACGGCGAAACGACCGGCGAGATCGATGACTTCGGGTTGCCCGTGCGGCTCAATTGGGCGTCGGACTACCGCGGGCAGGCAATGGTCGTGTACGGGCACACTCCGGTCGGGGAACCACAGTGGCTGAACCGGACCGTCAACATCGACACGGGGTGCGTCTTCGGCGGCAAGTTGACGGCGCTGCGGTATCCCGAACGGGAATTAGTCAGCGTCCCAGCTCAGCGGATGTACTGCGTTTCCAAACGCCCGTTCCTGCCGGAGGACTCGCCAGGCACGGAACTGACCGCGCAGCAGCAACACGACGACATGCTCGACGCGCAGGACGTGCTCGGCAAGCGGCGGGTGCAGACGCCGTTGCAGGGTTTGGTGACGATCGGGTTGGAGAACGCCACGGCGGCGTTGGAGGTCATGAGCCGATTCGCGGCCGATCCGAAATGGCTGATCTACTTGCCACCGACGATGTCACCGTGTGAAACGTCGCACCTGCCAGGCTTTTTGGAACATCCGGCCGAGGCGTTCGCCTACTTCCGCAATCAGGGCATCTCGCGAGTCGTCTGCGAAGAGAAGCACATGGGGTCGCGGGCCGTGGTCGTGATCGGCCGTGATGCCGACGCCGTACGGACCCGCTTCGGCATCACCAGCGGCGAGTCGGGGATCGTCTATACCCGCACCGGGAGGCCGTTCTTCAATGACAGCGAGTTGCACGCGGCGTTTGTGAATCGGCTCCGCCGCTCGCTGGACGCGGCCGGCTTCTGGGACGCGATGAACAGCTCGTGGGCCTGCTTGGACTGTGAACTGATGCCGTGGTCCGCCAAGGCGCAGGAGCTGTTGCGGGGGCAGTACGCCGCGGTCGGGGCGGCGGCGAGCGGGTCGTTGCCGCCGACGCTCTGGGCCATGGAAGCCGGGATGGGGCGATTGACCGGCGACGAGCAGGCTCGCTTGGCGGCGGTTCGCGACCGCTTTCAACAGCGGTCGCGAAGCATCGGGCGATACGTCGAGGCCTATCGGCGGTATTGCTGGCCAGTCGAGTCGCTCGAAGGATGGAAATTGGCGCCGTTTCATCTGCTGGCGACCGAAGGCAAGGTACATATCGACCAAGACCATGTCTGGCACATGGAAACGCTCGCCAAGATCTGTCAACACGACCCGAATTTTTTGTTGGCGACCGAGTTCCGTGTCGTCGATTTGGCCGATCCGGAAAGCGAGGCGGCCGCGACCGATTGGTGGGTCGAGCTGACGGCGCGCGGCGGCGAGGGGATGGTCGTCAAACCGTACGACTGGATAGCGCGCGGCAACAAGGGGCTCTCGCAGCCGGCGGTGAAATGCCGCGGCAGCGAGTACCTGAGGATCATCTACGGCCCCGACTACGACACCGAGCAGAACCTGGAGCGCTTGCGACGGCGAGGCTTGGGGCGCAAGCGGAGTTTGGCCAGCCGCGAGTTCGCGCTCGGGGTGGAAGCGTTGGAGCGGTTCGTGAAGGGCGAACCGCTGCGGCAGGTTCACGAATGCGTCTTCGGCGTGCTGGCCTTGGAAAGCGAGCCCGTCGATCCGCGACTCTAAGCCCGGTTACCCGGGCGTGATCGCGTCGATTTTCGCCGCCAGGATGAAATCATTTTCGCTCAGGCCGCCGATCGCATGGGTCGTCAGCTCGATGCGGACTTGGCGGTAGCCGGCCAGATGCAGGTCGGGATGGTGCTGTTCCTCCTCGGCCAATTCGCCGACCCGGTTGAGGTAAGCCAGCGCCGCGACGAAATCGCGGAACTTGATCTTGCGGTAGATCCGATCGCCCGAGTCATCTACGCACCACTGGGGGACTTGCGTTAACAGGGGCGTGACCTGGGACGGCGTCAGCTTATCGACGCCCCCTTCGCAGGGCAGGCAATGACGGGCGACGAGCGGATCGGTAGGGCAGGATTCCATGGACGATGATTCCGGTGAGAGTACGGGTTCGCCGCGGGGACAGAAGTTCCCGGGCGGTTCGGCGATTGGCTCGGCCAAGCGTGTCAGCCGAATCGGCAAACGCTGCCTTGGTAATCCGAGACGCAACGATCTACAATTGAGCATTCGAGCCCAGAACGCAAGTGAGACCGGCAAATGAATGGTTCCTCGGAGACATCCTTACCGCGCGGACTGATCATCGCCGAAGGTTACCTCGACTTGGCGACCGGGCCAGCCGCCAAGCTGGGGTTGGCCGTTCCGTTGCAGCGCCGGACGTTGCGCACGGCGCTGCGGACCGCGGTCGGGTGCCAGGTTTCGCGACGGCATCGCCCGCGGCGGGCGTTGCTGATCGGTCAGGCGCTGAGGCTGCTAGGGCGTTACGATTTGGCGATCGTGCCTCTCCGCCGGGCGGCCCGGAACCCGGCAACCCGTCGCGACGCGTTGCTCGGCTTGGGGTGGTGTTGCAAGCGGCTCGGCGATCTCGACGCGGCGATTTTGGCGATCACGCGGGGTTTGGCCAGCGATCCGGGCGACGCGGACTTGCACTACAACCTCGCCTGTTATCTGTCGTTGTCGTTCGAGTCGAAGGCGGCCTTGCGGGAATTGGCGTGGGCGTTTGAGTTGAAGCCGGCGCTGCGGTCCCACGCCGCCGACGAAGCGGATTTCGACCCGCTGAGGGGAACGGCCGCCTTTGAGGCGCTGCTGGGAGCGGGTTCCCGTGGCCAGCGACGTTCGGGTAAACTGCCCGTGTGGCCGCCCCCCTCCTCCTGATCAGGAACCCTCCCCGCGTGAACTCGCCGACTCGCTCCGGTTCGCAGCCGACAACGCCCGACCCGACGCGATGGTTCGTCCTGTTCTTGACGGTCGTCTGTGCCGGGGGAGCCGTGGCGCTCCGTTACTGGCCTGGCCAGGAAACGCTGGGGACCGGGTCGATGCAGATGGTCATCTCGACCGGGCTGGGTCGATTCGCCTTGGTCATGGCGGCGTTATGGTTGGCCTGGCCGATTGCTCGCAAGCCCGCGATGTGGTTACCACCCGGCTTGGCCGTGCTCGCCTTGGTCGTCTTGGGGGTCTGCGTGGTTCACCCGCGAGCCGCGATCGCGATCGTACCGCTGTTCGGCGCCCTGCTGGCGTTCTCGGCGGTCGTCAAGTTTTTCCGCAGCGCGTGATCGTCCAAGGTGAGGGAGCGTACGCTCGCGGCCTGACGCGCCACGGCCTTGGGAAACGCGACGCCGAAGTGGCACGGCGGCCGCGTTCAGTCCCTTCGCTCAGTCCCTTGCGGGGCGGTTGAAAACGACGAGCAGCGCGGGCAGGAAGAGCAGGTCGGCGAACAACGCGGTGACCATCGTGGCGGCTCCCATCATCGCGAAGATGTGGTGTTCGCGAGTATCGCTCCAGAGCACGGTCATGAAGCCGCAGACCAGCACCAGGGTGGTCATGATCAGCGCGGCACCGACGCCGCGGAATGAGCGGGTGATCACGGCTTCGTGTTCGCCGCCGCGATGCAACTCCATCCGGTACCGGGTGAGAAAATGGATCGTGTCATCGACCGCGATCCCGAGGCAGACCGTGAACGCGATCACGCTCACCAATTCCAACGGCTGGCCGACCAACCACATCAGGCTCCCCGTCACGGTCAACGGGAGCAGATTGGGGATGATGGCGATCAGCCCCAATCGCAACGACCGATAGACCGTGGCCAGGACCAAGAAGATCACCAGCGACGCCGTGCCGAGACTCTTCGTCAGGTCGACCATGATCTGATACAGGTTCTGCCACCGCCAAAAGGCGCTCCCTTCGAGCGACAGCACGAAGCCGGGGTGTTCGGCTTGAATCGTCGCCAGCCGTTGATCGAGACGCTCGAAGACCTCGCCATATTTGGCGATCCCCAAGTCCTGGAGCCGAAAGATGACCTTGAGCGAGTGTTGTTCTGGAATCAGGAAGACGCGGCGGAGTTGGGGCGGCAGCAGCTCCAACATCGAAGCCTTGTCCACCGCTGTCGCTTCGCCAGGCAACGCGTCGATCAGGCGGGCAATCCCCAACGGGTTACCCAGCAACGGCTCCTCGCGGAGCAAGTTTTCGACCTGCTCGCTGACCGCGACCACCTCGGGCGATTCCGCCGCGATGCTGGGGTCCCAGGTGGCGAGCACATGAGCGGTCTCGAGCCCGCCGAAGGCGCGATCGATATGACGCAGCCACTTCGCCTCGGGGCTCCGCTCGGGGATCGCGTTGAGCATCCGTTCGTCGGGCGTCAGTTGCAACGTGATCGCGCCGGTGATCACGGTCAGGACGAGCGCCAACACCGCGAACGTCTTGCGGTGGCGGAGCACGGCAACCACCAGCCGAGTCGCCTGTTCGAGGTTCCGTTCGATCCAGCCGCGCCCCTGGCCGCGATGGATGGCACGCCCCAGCGGCGTCATGCAGGCCAATGGGATCGTGGTCATGATCGCCAGGAAAGTGATCCCCACGCCCATCACGCAGGACCAGCCGAACTCGCGAACGACCTGATGGTAGGCCCAGCCGAGTGAGCCCAAGCCGATGGCCGTGGTCAAAGACGTCAAAAAACAGGCCATGCCGACTTCGTCGACCGCCCGGACCAAGGCTTGCTGCCCACCCAGACCGAGCGCCCGATTGACCCGGATCTGGCTCACCATGTGCACGCCATCGGTGAACCCGACCAGGCTGAGCAACACCGGGACGACGACATGATTGAACGGGTTGTCTTCGAACTGGAAGAAGCGGATGCAGCCCATCGTCCAGGCGACCCCAAAGATCGCGCCCAGCGACGAGATGATCACCGCCGACGGGCCGCGAAACAGAATCAGCGCCAGCACCAGAATCACGCCGTTCGCGAGATACTGGAACTTGCGATCGCCTTCCTGCGAGGCGTTGCTGATCACCAAGCGGATCGGCATTTCACCGGTCAGGCCGACCTCGTAATCGAGTTGGTGCGAAGCGAGCACGTCGCGGACGACATCGGCCAAACGGGTGGTGCAATCGGCGTCCGAGCGGACATGGAACCAGTCGATCCGGATCGTCAGGATCAGCGTCTGGCCGTCCGCGGACAGCAGTTGACCGGCGATCATCGGGTTGTCGAGCGCACGTTGCCGCGCCGCGTCGAAACGCCGCTGCGAGGCGCGATGATCGGGCAACGCCGGTTCGGGTAGGCCGAACAGGTTCAGCGGTGGGGCGCGGTCCATCCACATCACTTGGCGAACCTGTGGCATCGCTTCGAGAGCCTCGACCGCTTCGCGAATCGCCAGCGCGGCGGTCGGATTAAAAAAGTCCTCGCCGCTGAGCACCAACATCACTTCGCCGCCAAACAGCATCACCGGCGTGACGTCCGGCGCGGGACCACCCGCTGAGACGCGACTTCGGGGCTGCTGGACGGAACCGTCTCTCCCGCGCCTGCCGCCGCTCATCCCGCCCGCCGCGGAAGACTCGACTTCGCTGGGATCCGGCGGTGACACCAGCAAGGTGGGGTCGTAGTAGCCGATCCCGGACACGACCGACATCAGGACGAACACCACGAATGAAAACGCGGGGTGACGGGCGAAGACCCCCAACAGCGTCTGTTCGGGTTGCGACCGGAGGTCCGTTTCGATCATCGCGTTAATATCGGATCGTCCACTTCGGAAACTACGGTGCCACGGCCGGTCGCCGAACGCATTCAGCGCGGCATCAAGCTATCAGTTCGGATCGCCGCTCGCCAGCGTCCCCTCGCGACGGTCCGCATGCTAGCTTCCGCTGGCCCGAATCCGTTCGCCAACATCGCGGCCTGAGATCACCGATGGCCTTTCCGCCCCTTGACGGTGACAATAGGGCGTGGCTCCCACAAGCACACTCAACCCGTGAAGGGATCTTCTCGTGATTCGTCGCTTTTCGCTATTCCGGGACCGTTCTGGTCGCTCGCCGTTGCCGCTCTTGCTTCTCGCTTGGCTAACGCTCATGCCCAAGATCCACGCCGTCGAGGCTGCGCTCGACAACGACCCGCTCTGGAAAGCCGTCCAGCAGGCGCTCGATGAGGGTCGCCCGCAGACGGCGATCGAGCGATTAGAGCCGATCGTGACCCGCGCCGCCGCGGCGGGAAATCATCCCGAATCGATTCGCGCCCTGACGCTGAAGTTGGAACTGGAAGCCTCGACCCGGCCCGACCAACCGGTCGAAAAGCTGGTCAAGATGCGGGCCCTGATCGACGCTTCCCCCGAGCCGATGCGGCCGGTGATGGAAGCGATCCAAGCGCGATGGTTGTGGCAATTTTTTCAACAACATCGCTGGCAATTCGCCGAGCGGACCGCGGTCGCTGGCGAGCCGGATACCCAAGTGTCCGACGAGCCGGCTGAGGCGGCCGAACCGCCCGCCATGCCCGGCCCCGACGACGACCTGATGACTTGGGATCTGCCGCGGATTTTGCGGCTGATCGACGACCAATTCGTCCGTTCACTCCGGGCCGCCGAAACGCTCAAGACGGTACCGACCAGCGATTTCGCGATGTTGCTGTCGGAGGGGAATGCCCCGGCCAATTACCGACCGACGGTCTACGACGTGCTCGTTCATAACGCGTTGGAGTTTTATTCGGCCGGCGAGCAGGCCGGTTCAAAAGCGATCGACGCGTTCGAGCTGCGGGCCGATTCGCCGATCTTCGCGGCCACCGACGACTTTTTGGCCTGGCAGCCGACGACCACGGACCGCCGCGCGCCGCTGTGGGTGGCCGTGACGCTGTACCAGGACCTGCTCCGCTTCCATGCCCCGGAAGACGATCCGACGGCGCGGTTGGACGTCGAGTTGGGACGGCTCGAGTTTGGCGACAACCACGCCGTGGGAGAGGAAAAGAATGCGCGTCTGGAGACTGCGCTCAAGCGATTCGATGAAGCGAACACCAGCCGTCCGATCTCGACCCGCGCCCTGCACCGCTTGGCGCTGCTGGCGCACGCCGATGGCGATTTCGTCGAGGCCCACCGGATCGCTAGCGTCGGCCTCGCCCGGTTCCCGGACAGCGTCGGCGCGAACCGCTGCTACAACCTGATCCAAGAGATCGAGGCCCGCGAAGCCGACATCCATACCGAACGCGTTTGGAACGATCCCTGGCCGACGATCGACGTCCGCTATCGGAACGTTCGCCGCGTTTATTTGAAGCTGATCAAATGGGATGCCGCTCAATTCCCAACGACCGGCCGCTGGGAACCGGAACATCTGGATGAACCGGCCTACAAACGCTACTTGGCGATGCCGGTCGCCAAGGCCTGGTCGGCCGATCTGCCAGCGACGCCCGATTATCAAACTCGCGTCGAGCCTCTTCCGGTCCCCACGGACCTGCCGCCGGGTGCCTACCTGCTGTTCGCCAGCCACCAAGAAGATTTTCTGGCGGGCGACAACCGGCTGAGCGTCGCGGGGGTCTGGGTCAGCAAGTTGGCGATCGTGACCCGCACCGAGCAGGGCCGCGGCACCATCGGAGGCTGGGTACTGGACGCGAAAACGGGGACCCCGCATGCCGGCGCGACGGTCCGCGGTTGGCAGTCCAGTCGGAACAACGCCGAGTTGACCGAGTTCGCCACGGTCAAGACCGACAAAGAAGGGCGGTTCGAATTCCCCGCCCAGGATCGCAACCGCGTCTGGTTGCTGGCCTCGCACCAAGGCCAGCAGCTCTCCACCGGCGGCTATCTCAACAATTATCGGCGAGCCGAACAACTCCCTCAGGGGCAACAGTCGCTGATCTTTACCGATCGAGCGATCTATCGGCCCGGACAAACCGTCCGATTCAAGGGGATTTGCTACGCGTTCGACCACCGTGACGACAGTTACAAGACGGTCCCGCGGCGGGCGGTAGTCGTCGTGTTTCGCGACGTCAATGGCCAAGAGGTCGAACGGTTGCAGTTGGCCAGCAACGATTTTGGCAGCTTCAGCGGCAGCTTCACCGCCCCGCGCGATCGCCTGACCGGTCAGATGACGATCGCCGTCGAGTCCGGGCCGGGGGGCCAAGGTTACGTGCGGGTCGAGGAGTACAAACGACCCAAGTTCGAAGTCGAATTGGCCGCACCCAAGACGGCAGCCAAGCTGGGGGATGAGGTCACCCTGCTCGGGACCGCGACCGCCTACACCGGCGCCCCGATCGACCGGGCAAAAGTCAGTTGGCGAGTGGTGCGAGAAGTCCGCTTCCCGCCGTGGTGGTTCTGGCGGATGTGGTGGCTGCCGCCGATGCAGGGTGAACAACAGGAAATCGCCCGCGGGACCTCTGAAACCGCGACCGATGGGACCTTCCCGATCACGTTCGTCGCCACGCCGGACCCGGCGGTCGATTCGGCTTCGGAACCGACCTTCAGCTACACCATCCACGCCGACGTGACCGATGGCGCGGGCGAAACCCGTTCCGGCACGCGGTCGATCAACTTGGGTTACACCGCGTTGTCGGCGAGCATGACCGCGAATGCTTGGCTGACCAGCGGCAAGCCGGTCGAGCTGACGATCCGCACCACGACGCTCGATGGCGAAGGCCAGGCCGCGCAGGGCACCGTCCAGATCCATGCGCTGCAACAGCCCGCACAAGTCCTACGGCCCGCGATCAGCAATTGGGGTGGAGTGCCGCGGCCGATCCGCCGCGGCAAAGGCCCCGGGCTGACTGGCGGCAGACCGGGAAATCCGATCATGCCCGCACCCCAGCCGAACGACCCGAGCAATCCCAACGGCTGGGAATTGGGTGACGTCGTCGCCCAGTCCGACTTCCAGACCGATGCCGCGGGGAATCAAACGCTGTCGCTCGATCTGCCGGTCGGGATTTTTCGCGCGGTGCTGAAGACCCGCGATCGGTTCGGCAAGGAAGTCACGGCGCTGTTGCCGTTGGAAGTCTTCGACCCCGCGGCGACGAGTTGGCCGGTCAAGGTGCCGCATCGACTGCGGATCGAAAAGGAATCGCTGCAGCCCGGTGATAAGCTGCAGGCCGTGTGGTCCAGCGGCTATGACTCGGCGCGGGTGTTGTTCGAGGTCGAACATCGGGGCCAAATCATCAAGCGACTTTGGTCGCCCGGCAAGCAAACGCAAATGGCGTTCGATTTGGACATCACCGAAGCGATGCGCGGCGGCTTCACGCTGCACACGACGATGGTGCGAGAAAATCGTGCCTACCTCGAAACGCGGCGGATCGACGTCCCGTGGACCAACAAGGATCTGAAGATCACTTGGGAACGCTTCACCTCGAAGCTGGAACCGGGCGCGAAGGAAAAATGGGCCGCGGTGATCACGGGCAAGGATGCCGAAAAGGTCGCCGCTGAAATGGTGGCCACGCTGTACGACGCGTCGCTCGATGCGTTCGCGCCGCACCCCTGGTCATCCGGATTCAATATCTTCCGGCAAGACCAGTCGATCATCTCGCGCGGTTTCGAGAATGGCCTGAAGATGCTCTCGCCCC
>DITY01000295.1 GCA_002422955.1 Planctomycetaceae bacterium UBA6172 | reverse complement strand
TGAAACGGATGTTGACGGGGACCGGCCGACTGGGCGTCCCGGATGAACAAACGAGGCTTTCCCGCGTGGGTTCGCGGTCAACCCGGCGTGCGGTTCGCGCCCCGCATTAGCCTCGTCAAGGACCCTTTGATTCACCCCATCCGTTCGAGCCCAATCGACCGAATTTCGCACCTGCCCTGCCACACGTTGCTCACCCGCTGAATCGAAATCGCGCGCGACCAGGATTCGTTGCTGACTAGTCGGCGGCCATGGTTGCTCGGGGGTGGATGGGGGGCTATGTTTGGCGTCTGTTGGCTCGACGCGTCTCGCCGTGACTTCCTTGTTGCCGGTCGTCCTTCATTGACTTGCCGTTCGGCTTCGGTTGAGGGCAAGGGCTTGCCGTTGAGGCGGCTGGATTTCACCACACGCAATTCGCCAGGGTGCTCATGGCTGGCAAGAACATCATCCTGTGCTCCGACGGTACCGGCAATCTCGGCGGGAACCTGCGGCCGTCGAATGTCTGGCGGACTTATTCGGCAATCGATGAAACCGAGAACGAGAACCCAATCGCGACCGTTGTGCGGCAGGTACGGATCCACGAGGACGGCGTCGGCACGCACGACTTCGCGCCACTGAAGCTGATTGGCGGAGCGTTCGGCTTCGGGATCAGCCGCAACCTGAGGCAGTTGTATGCCGCGCTGATCAACGTCCACGAACAAGGTGATCATATCTACCTGTTCGGGTTCAGCCGGGGGGCTTACACGGTCCGCATATTGGCGCAAATGATTTCGCTGTTCGGCATCCCCTCACGGGAGGGAAAATCGCCGGAGGAGATCGACGCGTTTGCCGCCAAGGTGCTCAAGAACTACAAGCTGGGTAATCGCCAGTATGCCGCGAAGCTACAGACGTTGACGGCCGAGCGTCAAAACATGGCGCTCGAATCGGTCGTTAAGCGAACAGCCGAGCAATCACGCCTAGAACCGCAAGCCGCTGTGGAAATGCGGCAGGAAGCCCGAGCCGCCGCGCCGGCGATCCAAGAACTGCTCACCGAGATCGGCACCAGCGACCAGGCGGATACTCGGTACCCGGTACACTTCCTCGGCTGCTGGGACACCGTGGACGCGTTGGGATTGCCGTTCGAGGAATTGACGCAGGTGCTGCGACGGCTGTTTCGACTTCGCTTTCGCAACGCGCTGCTGAACCCCGGCGTGCATCACGCGGTCCAGGCGCTCGCGCTGGACGACGAACGACGGACGTTCCATCCGCGGCTGTGGAAATCGTCTGGCCAATCCGATCTGGCCCAGGGTCAAACGATCAAGCAAGTTTGGTTCGCGGGGATGCACAGCGACGTCGGCGGTGGCTACGCGAAGGATCAACTCGCCCTGACGCCGCTGCTGTGGATGCTCAAGGAGGCCAAGACTCGCGGACTGAGGCTGAACGAAGACTTAGTCGAGCAGTGGAGGAAGGAGGCTTCGCCGTGGGGGATGATGCACGACTCCCGAGCCGGCTTGTCGGCCTACTATCGCTACCATCCCCGGCGGATCGACGATCTGATCCGGCTCGCCAACGGACGCCCGGACGCGTTCCGTTTCGCCAGCTTCTTCAACTGGTTCACCGCCGACCTCAGCACCCTGGACGATCCGTTGAACTTGCCACCGGTCGTTCACGCCAGCGTGATCGACCGGATCGCGACCGGCGGTACCTGCTATTCCCCCACGGCACTCACGGTCCGTTCCTTCGCGATCGAGGGCCAGCCTAAGTTCCCCCCCAAGCAACGGGACGACGACGAACGGATGCGACATCTGGAAGATGCCCACGACTACATCCTGCTCAACCGCTGGTGTTACCTACTGTTCGTGCTCTGGACCGTTTCGTTCCTATTGCTGGGGCTGGGCCTCGGCGAACTGGTTGGACTGCCCCGCGACTGGCCGAGCTGGTGCGGTTGGCTAGCGGTTGTCGAAGGCCCGCTGATCCGTGGCGTCACCGCGGTGTTGCCCGAGATCATCGGTGCCTTCTTGTTGGGCTTCCACAAACTGCCCGGCAGTTTGACTTGCATGTTGCTGCTGTTGGCGATCTTGCTCGGTTTCAGCCGCGGCGTTTTGCTGAGGCGGACCCGGCGTTCGGCGGCACTCGCTTGGCAGAGCTATCGGTGGACTGACGATTCGGCGTGAATCGGGATGAGACGGAACAGGCGTTGTTTGAGGAGCGATCGGTCATGAAGTGGTTCGCCCACGCGGTTCGCCGCAGCCCGAAAATGGCTTGGTTCGCCTATCTGATCCGCCGCGCCGTGGCGCCATCCTTGGCCTGCGTCTTGGTCGGCAGCTTGGCCATCACCGCGGCGGGGGGACGTTGGGCATGGCACCGCCTCCATCGATACGAACTCGATCCCGGACCGGTCGTTGACCCAGCTGCCCATGATGTCTTGACGAGCGGTCGGACGGTCGAGTTCGAGTTTCACACGGATCAGCCCTACGCCGCCACGCCCTACTGGGTGGAGGAGAACGTCACCTATCTCGTCCGCTGTCAGGCCGAGGATTGGCAGGACGACACCTACCCCGCCAGCCCCGATGGGCTCATCGTTGCGGAACCGGAGAATGCCCCGTCGCCCGTTGTGCATGGGTTGCAGAGTTGGCTCAAGCGAGACGTGAAACAGCCGATCTTCAAGCTGATGGCCGGGATTGGCCCGGATGCCGAAGCGATGTTGGCGATCGGCGCTGAAGGTCGCTGGGTCGCCCCGCGGTCTGGTCGGTTGCATCTGTTCGTCAACGACGTTCCCGGTTTTTATGGCAACAACCAAGGCACCGCCAAGGTGTTCATCACCCCCTTGCCCCCGACCGACCCCAACGACGAAGGCTGAACCGCATCCTCCCCATAACCAACGGGGTGGTCCCCTGTCAGCCCGGGGTGGCGCGGAGCGGAACCCCGGGAACGCGGCAGGATCACGCGAAAAACGTTGGGGTCAACCCGTTGGGTTTCAGATGGGGGCGGGGGACAGCGGTTGTCTTGGGGCGTGCTGTGTCTCCGACCCCCTCGCCGGTCGTGCGGGTTCCCCCTCGACCCCGACCCCTTCTACCCCAAATAAGTTTGGGGGCGAGGGGAGCTAGGCCGATTGGCGGATCGCCTGTGATGAATGGGGGATCGCCTGAAAAATGGGTGCACCATCCGTACGATCGTTGGCACCATCCTTATGAAAAATGGATGCGCCATCCGTGGTACGGTGGCGATCGATTGGACCGTCGTGCGTTAGTTGATACGCACCAGTTGCTTTCCGAGGTTGTCTCCCTCGAACAATCCGATGAAGGCGGCTGGTGAGTTTCCCAACCCGTCGGCGATCGATTCTTCCCAGACGATCTTTTTGGCTCGGATCAACGGGGCCATGTCAGCGACGAATTCCGCCTGAGAATCCAGGTGATCGCGAACGATGAAGCCTTCCATTCGGATGCGTTTGCCGATCACCTTAAACAGGTTTCGCGGGGCGACGGGTGGCTCGGTCGCGTTGTAGGTCGAGATCATTCCGCATTCGACACAACATCCGAAGTTTTTCATGACGTCGAGAGCGGCTTCCAAGTGCTCGCCGCCCACGTTGTCAAAGTAGACGTCGATGCCACCCGGTGCGTGCTTGGCGAGTTCGCCCACGAGATCTTTTGATTCTTTATAATTAATGCAAGCGTCAATTCCGGCTTTGTTCATCAGCCAGTCGATCTTCGATTGCTTGCCGGCACTGCCGATCACCTTGCAGTCCTTGGCTTTGGCGAGTTGACAGACGATGGAACCGACCGCTCCCGAGGCTGCGGAAACGAACACCGTACTGCCAGGTTTCAGCCTGGCGATCTTGTTCAATCCGACCCACGCCGTCATCCCCGTCATGCCGAGTGCGCCCAGGTAGGCCTGTACCGGGGCGAGATTCGGATCGATGACGGTGACGTTTTCGCCGGATGACTTCCAAAATTCACGCCAGCCCAGATTGCCGAGCACATCAGCTCCCTCGGCGAATTTCTTGTTTCGCGACTCGATCACTTTGCCGATGCATCCGCCTTCGAGCGGTTGCTCGATCTGAAACGGAGGCACGTAGCTGTCGCTGTCTTTCATTCGGCCGCGCATGTACGGATCGACAGACATCCAATCGTTTTTAACCAAGAATTCACCGTCTTCGATGGCCGGGATTTCCGCCGATTCCAGTTTGAAATTGGACAGCGTCGGGACGCCTTGGGGACGGGAAGCCAGTACGATCTGCTGTGATTTGGTGGCGTGAGGGATCGGGGGCATTGA
>DITY01000339.1 GCA_002422955.1 Planctomycetaceae bacterium UBA6172 | reverse complement strand
GCTTCTAACTCCAGCTCCATCGGGATAAAAATCAGACCGATGGTCACCGCCGCCAAGCCGACCAGCACGGCGACCGTTTTGGGGAGCAGTCGCCCCTTGAACAGGCTCGACGTTTTGCCGAGCGTCCGCCAAACCGGCATCATGAAGAGGTTGCTATGCGACAGCGAGTTGGCGATCGCTCGGGTGCCATGCTCGTACAACAGATCGACCCGCGCGCGAAACACGTCCGCCGGAAGGTCGCTTTCGATCTGTTCGACGATCAAGGCGCCGATCACGTCGCCACGGTGCGCGTTGTCCCGGTCGACCTCACCCGCCGCACCCTGCTCCTGCTTGCCGGCTCGCTGGGGCTGACGCAAGGGTAGCACCGCGATGTTTCGGCCGTAGGACAAGTCGACGTACTCCTCGAGCGCCTCCTCGATCTGCGGCGGAAGGTCTTCGGTCGAACCGTCATGCCACAGCGGTTCTCCCGCCGCCACGACCCGGGTCGCCAATCGGTTCAGGGCCGCGACGATATTCGACCGGCTTTCGATCGTGTCCTGGCCGCTGATCGCCTGCACCCGGCACTGATTGCCTCGCTTAATCGCCACGCTCACGCGGTCACAGCCGACCAATCGGCGGCCTTCGTTGGCGACAATGAATGCGGTCTCCTTCAGATCCAGTGACTCGTGTGCCGCGCGGGCGAACGAATCCGCCTGCTGCCAGAGCACCTGTCGGTCGCTGAACAGTCGTAATTTTTGGCTCCGCAGCCATTCGGCCGCCAATTCACACATCTGCTGCAGGAAGCGGATGTAACCTTTTTGGGTTTCCGGAGCGGTATCGGGACGCTGAAAAACCTCGATCAGCCCGTCGGCGTTGCCATCATGCTTGAGCGGCGACAGCACCAACAACCACCGCGTCGGATTTCCCTCGGCATCCCCATCGGTCGTGCCGGAATAGGGCGGGACCAACAACGATTGCCCGGTCATCGCGACCCGCCGGATCAGCCGCCGGTGGCGCTCCGCATCCTCGCCATCGGGGGCGATGATCGTCGGCTCGGCGTTGATGTGATACTGCAGCCTCAGTTGCCGGTCTTCGTCGAGCAACCACACCGCGCCACCCGCTGCCGCCAAGGCGGTCACGATCCGCTGCAATAATTCCGGATAAAACTCCTCAGCCGTCGCACCGCTCTTGGACAACGCGGCGATTTCGTTGACCAGGCCACGAATCTGCTGCTTGGTTTCTTCTACCGTTTGTTGATTGACCGACATCGGTTATTCACAAGGGGATTGGGAACCAGGGCAAACCACGCGCCTCCACGCCAACATGCTGGACCTGTCTTAAACTACAAAACATCGACAGTCGGAGGGGACATCAACTGGGAACACTGGGCAACATTCGACAAGCATCGGCCCGAGAAACAGAAAAATCGTCAAATTCTCGGCTGGAAATCAGTTTGTACATAATGTATAACCTGGGTGAGGGCGAATGACAAGGCCATCTTCCAGGGATGTCAGCTCTTTCAGCCGTCCTTTTTCGCGCGGCACCCGACTCGGACGAAAAGACTCGCAACCTTGCCTGACGACGCATCCGACCAGCCCCCCTCCGCCAGCCGCCTGGCGGAGCGATTCGCCGATGAGCGGATCGTGCCTCCAGCGCGTTCCATGGCTTCGCCCCAGTACGCGGCCTCCGCAACCCCATCCGTCAAGGTGATGGTTGCGACCGAGTCGCCGCGCGACCTCGACGACTCGAGAATCCAGCTCGATAATTTGAAGCGGCAACTGAACCGGTTGCAGCGAACGGTTCGGTTGGCGATCGAGCAGTCGTTGGCCGATTGGTCTGGCAAAGCATTCGGCTCGCTGCTGGCCAACCGCGAGATCACTGCCACCATCCACGAACTGCTCGAAGGACATGGCCTGAGGGTGAGCTGCCCCGAGTGCGGCCACCCCGCGATCCTTCGTTGCAGCGTTCGGCCCGGCATCGTCGACGGCGTGTTCGTGTTCGATCACGTGATCGACGGCCGGCGAACCTTTCATGGCGGAGGCACGACGCTGCCGGTCCTCAGGCTGGTCGCGAAGCCGCCTCGCAAGCGGCCAGCCGAATCAGCCAAGGCACCGCCGGGAGCCTCCTGAGCAGGCCAGCCCGCTACAGTCACCGCGGACTGTCGACTAGGCGACGCTCCCGTTCATCGGGCCGTAACACCACTTACTTATGCCAATGCGGTTGGCTAGGGGACCCAGGTCGTGATCACCTGCCGCTTGCGCACCGGCCACCAACGATCGATCTCGGCGGCCAGTTCGGCGACCTCTGCGGGGTTCGACGCGGCGAGGTTGACTTCCTCGTGGGGATCGGCGATCAGGTCGAACAACTGCGGCCGCCGCTCGGTGCGTGGATGACTGCTGGCATAACGGCCGAGTTGGCCGTCGTAGGTGAGCAGCAATTTCCAACGGCCCCGGATCGCCCAGCGATAGATCAACGACGCTTCTGGGTCACTCAGATCGGCGATGTCGTGAGCAAAGGTTTCACCAAACAGGATGTCCCGGTCGAGCGGTTGGCCATCCCGCACCAGCGGCAACAGGTTACGTCCAGGCAGCGTATCCGGGACCTGCACGCCGGCGGCGCCGAGGATCGTCGGGACGACGTCAATCCCGCTCACCAAGTCGTCGTGCCGACGCGGTTCGATCACTCCCGGCCAACTGAGCATCAGCGGCTGGCGGATACCCCCCTCGTTCGCCGACTGCTTGGATCTCGGCGCATAATTGGCCGAATCGGGACTTTGGATCCAACCGTTATCGCCGATGTAAACGACCAGCGTGTTTTCGCGAAGCCCCTTGTCCTCGATCCTCTGCAGCAACTCGCCGCAGGTCTCATCAAACCATTCACACATCGCGTAATACTTGGCGACGAACGGGGACTCGACCAACTTGAGGTATTTGTCGAGCAACCGTTGCGGCGGGTTGTGGGGCGTGTGGGGCAAGAATGGCGCGTACCACAGGTAAAACGGCCGGTCCTGCTCGACGGCCAAGTCGACGAAATCGAAAATCGGTTGCAGACCCTGGCGACCGATCGCCAAACCGTCATCGCCATGACGTCCGTCGCGGGCGGGAAACCCGCGGGTCATGCCGTGCGTGAATCCGCCCCGACTGAAGTTCCCTTCCCACCATTTACCGGACTGGTGACTGAGGTACCCGCGCTGGGCCAGCCACTTGGGTAAGGTCGGCTGACGATCGATATGAGCAATCAACTGGGCGCGCAGATCCGCGTACGCGGGCGAAGCCGGCGGGGCTAACTTGTGCGACGGATCGTTGCCGGTGATCCCATGCTGGTGTGCGTAATGCCCGGTGATCAAGGTCGCGAGCGACGGTCGACAGAGCGCTGTGGGCACATAGCCACGCGGGAAAACGGCGCTCCGCGCGGCGAGTCGATCGAGGTGCGGCGTCTTGATGAGGGGATGCCCCATGAACCCGTAATCAGTCCAGGCCTGATCATCCGACAAGATGAAGACGACATTCGGCGGGCGGTCTTGGCCACGAACGCTCGCGGCCAGCAAGGACGAGCCGAAAACGAGCAGTCCCAGGAGCATTCGCAGCGGCTTTCCAGCATTCTTCATGATTGATCCCGTCGGGAACTCGTGACGTTCGGAAGTATTTTCACCTTACTCACCGGGCGGCTGCCAAGGGATGCTACCGCCGGCGCGGATCCGCTCTCGCAGCGCCGCCGAGAGCTGATTGACGACCTGCGGTTGCTCCGTGGCAAGATCGTTCATCTCCAGCGGGTCGAGGCTCAAGTCGTACAGTTCTAACGGCTGATAAGGGCTGTTGCGCAGCAACTTCCAGCGGCCGCGAATGAGCGCCTCATAGCTGTTCCCGCCGTAGGCCGGCCCGCCTTCACGACGCACGAAATAGAGGTCGCGTTCCCCATCGATCGTGCCTCCGTCCAGAAGCGGTGCCAGGCTGATCGCGTCGAGCCCGCTCGGCAACTCCGCGCCAGCCAGTTCCAAGCAGGTGGGAAAGAGATCGAACACCAACCCGGCATAATCACTTGCAGAGCCCGCTTTCACCTTGGCTGGCCAGCGGATCGCGAACGGCACCCTCAGGCCGCCGTCATAATGGCTCTGCTTGCCGTCCCGCCAAGGATGATTGCTCTGCGCGTGTGGCAACGATCCGCCGTTGTCCGCGGTGAACACGACCAGTGTATTGTCACGCAGGCCGGTCTCGTCGAGAGCTTGGAGCACCCGCCCGACCCCGTCGTCAAGATGCTCGACAAAGGCTACGTTTTTCGCGCGGGCTTCTGGCAATTGTGGGTCGCGCCGGCGGACCCGTTCCAGCGCTGCCGCGGGCGGCTCGATCGGGAAGTGGGGTGCGTTGTAAGCCAAGTACAGAAAGAAAGGCCGTTGCGGATCGTTGAGCGTCTGTCGTTTCACATACTCGATCGCCCAATCGGTAAACAGGTCGGTAGCATGCCCCTGGGGCTCGATCGCATCGGCATTCCGCCGCATGTAATTGAGGTCATGCCGCAGATGCGTCCGATAGCTGTCCATCATGTCGCCGAGGAATCCGTGGAAGAATTCGAAGCCACGCTCATTCGGCGTATTGGGGGACTCCAGCCCGAGGTGCCACTTCCCGACGATCGCCGTCGCATAGCCCGCCGCCTTGAGCTGGTCGGCGAGGGTCGCAACACCGGGCCGGAAATAACCCCACGAGTTTTCGGCGTGGGTACGGATCACGCCCGGAACCCCCACGCGATCGGGATATCGGCCGGTCAGCAACGCCGCGCGGCTCGGAGAGCAGACCGTGCAATTGGCGCGCATGTTCTTGAACAACATGCCGGCGGAGGCCAGCGAGTCGATGTTCGGGGTCAGCACGTCGCGACGGCCGTACATCGAAACATCACCATAACCGTGATCGTCGGTCAGGATGACCACCAAGTTGGGACGCCGCGGCTGTTCGGCATGAGCCAAACCCAGCGCCAGCCCCAAGCAGGAAGCCAGCATCAGCCAGCCGATGCGATTTGCCTTCAGAGCATTCATGGCACGGACCCAAAGCGAAAACATCAACGGGCCATCCTCAATCGGGGATCGGGTCGGAGCGCAGAACCGTTGTCCCTTCCCAGACCGCCTGATCGGTGTCGGGGTCATAGGTCAACACGCGATGCGCGCTGCCCGCAACGGGCGGTCGATCGACGCGGGGAAGCCAGCGACGGTGCTCGGCAATCACCTCGGCGAACTGCGGATCGTCCGCCAGATTTTTCCATTCGCTCGGGTCATTCAGCATGTCATAAAGCTCTTGGCTGCCATCGGCATAGCGGATATAGCGCCAACGCTCGCTGCGAATGCCATGATTCCCTTGGTTGTGCGAGGTGATCGCGGGGCGGACTCGCGGCGAGGAAGCGTCTCGCAATTGAGGCCTCAGCGAGACGCCTTCCAAGTCGTCGCGGGGGTTAAGTCCGCACAGATCGATCAGGGTCGGATACAGGTCGAGCAATTCGGCGGGCTGAGCCGAACGACCACCAGCCGTGATCCCAGGTCCGGCGAACAGCAATGGGACCTTGGTCCCACGATCCCACAGCGTATTCTTGCCAGTGATTAGCTTCTCGCCCAAGTGCCAACCATGATCGCCCCAAATGACGACGATCGTATTTTCCGCTAAGCCTTGCTCTTCGAGCGTTGCCAGGATCCGCCCCACCTGGGCATCGACAAAACTGGTGCAAGCCAAGTAGGACCGCACCAGGTTTCGCCACTGATTGTTCTCGCGCACCCAAGCGAGTCGCGGTTCGGGCAACTGCCAGTGCGTGTACCAAGAGAAGCGGGGTGTATCGTCGCGATCCCGCTCGTCGATCGGCGGCAACACCGAGTCGTCATCCGGGTACAAATCGAACCACTCTTGGGTCGCATAACAGGGCACGTGAGGCAGGAAGAAACCGGCGGCCAAGAAGAACGGTTGCTCGCGCGGCAGCGACTTGAGTTGCTCAATCGTCCAGCTCGCCACCTGGTAATCCCCCTTGTCCTCATCGCGATGCGGAAAGACGCCCCAATCCATCAGCGGATGATTCCCCATCGGCGTCGGCGGGATCAATTTCTCTTTCGGCGTGACGCCGATCCCTCCGGCCGGACCCCAAACGTCGAACTCCTGCAACCGTTGCCGCGGTCCCCCCACGCCGCCGTGGTAAATCTTGCCGGTAACCAGGGTGCGATATCCGGCGGAGCGAAAGTGCTGGGGCAGGGAGACTCGATCACGCCATTCCGGGAGCGTGCGAAACCAGGGCGCGAGCCCATAGATGCCGGTCGTGGTGCTCCGCAAACCGAGCATCAAGCTGGTCCTGGAAGGATTGCACAGCGGCGCTTGGCAATGGGCATTGAGGAAGATCGTGCCACGCTCGGCGAGGCGATCCAGATGCGGGGTTTTGACGAGGGGGTGCCCGCCGAAGGCTCCGATCCAATCGTTCTGATCATCGATCGCGATGAACAACACGTTCGGGCGGTCAGCTCCCCCCGCCTGTACCGGCCGAGCCGCGATGGCCAGAAACCATGCCCCAACAACGAGCGAGACGGCGTGACCGGCGAGAACGTGAGGGACGAACGACATGATGCGATCGAAAACGAGAGGAGAAAGTCATGAGCGCCGAGCGCTGTCAGCGGATCGGTAACTCAGGAACGAAACGGCGGACGAGGCAACCGCCGCTGATTATAGCTGACCAGAGTCGGGTCGAGGTCGCGAACCGCTCACCGCAGCAATCGGTTGTCGAGCAGGCGTGTCCCCGCCACCCGGGCTGTGATCAAGGCGACCGCGATCGGCTCCCCGCCCGAACCACGGCCCGCTTCCGGCAGGGGGGCCGTGAAGGGCGACAAGGTCAATGGGTCAACCACCACCGCGTAGTCGATCGAATCGACAGCCGCGCGGTTGAGCTCCTCGACCATGCTCGCTTCCAATTCCCCCGCATCGCGAACGCCCTCGCGATAACGGCGTTCGACTAGCTCGAGCGCGCGGGATAACCCGAGGGCTCGATCACGATCCGCGGCGGGCAGATAGCGGTTACGGGAACTCAGGGCTAAGCCGTCGGCGTCGCGCACGGTAGGGTAAACGTCGACAGCGATATCGAGGTTCAGGTCGTCGACCATGTCGCTGATGACCCGCGCTTGCTGGTAGTCTTTCTGGCCAAAGACGGCGACTTGGGCGGGCACGATTTGGAACAGCTTCAACACGACGGTGCATACGCCCTGAAAGTGCCCGGCGCGAATCTCGCCCTCCCAAGGCAAGGCGACAGCGGGCGGACTGACCAACGTGCTGAACCTCGGACCGTACATCTGATCCGGGCGGGGAGCGAAGACCATGCCAACCCGTTCCTGGGACAACAGCGTCAGGTCCTGGTCCCAAGTTCGTGGATAGCGAGCGAAATCCTCGTTAGGTCCGAACTGAGTCGGATTGACGAAGACCGACACAACGACGTCATCGGCCAATTCCGAAGCGCGGCGGACCAACGACAAATGCCCCTCGTGCAGCGCCCCCATGGTGGGCACAAACGCGACACGGCGTCCTTGGGCATTCCGTTCTCGCACCCAGGCCCGGGCCTCCCAGGGCGCATCGATCACCGGCATGGGAGCGGTGCGGTCAATCGACTGCGGTCGCATCGTGCAGTACCTGTTCGCTGACATAAATCGGCAGCGGAGGGTGGAAGGTAACGGCCACGGCGATCGCATCGCTGGGGCGGGAATCGATTTCGATCAGCTGACCATCTTTGCGCAATTGCAAGGACGCGAAATAGGTCTGATCGGTCAGGTCCTTGATCACCACGCTCTCCACGGTCGCCCCCAAAGCCTCCGCGACGTTCACGACCAAGTCGTGCGTTAGCGGCCGGGGTGGCCGATAATCTTCCTTGACGCGTCGCTCGATGTTGGTGGCTTCGAAGATGCCGATCAAGATCGGAAACTGTCGCTCACCATCCACCTCTTTCAAATAAATCACTTGATTGTCGCTGATCTCGGAAATGATGATCCGAGCCAACTGCATCTCGACCGGCATGAACGATGCTCGTGGTGGTAATGGGCTCGTGGTGGTGGAAATGGTCCCGACTGAACGTCAACCAACCTTCATTGTAGAAAGGGCAAACCCCCAAGGACAGCGTCCTGCCGGACGACCGGGGCAGATCCCTCGCCGCGTTCCGACACGCCCGAACGGTCCTGTAGGCTCGTCGCCCGCGTCAATCGAGTGGCGGGCGACGAGCGATTCCTTCGGCAATCCCGTATCGGTCAGTCCTGGCGTTTCAGCGTCCGCATGTACTGAACGATGTCGACCAAGCCTTGAGTCTCGAACGTTTGGTGCAACCCTTCGGGCATGATCGATTTCTCGTTCTTCTTGAACTCCGTCAGCTCGTCGCGGGGGATCGTACGGTCGATCGCTTCGGCGGTGCGAAGCGTGACCGCATCGTCGGTTTGAGTCACCAGGACGCCGGCCACCACCTGGCCGGAATCGAGCAGCGCGAGGTAGGTCTCATAATTGTGACTGATCCCCGCGCTGGGATCGAGGATCGAGGTATACATCGCCTCGGCCGACAACTTGTCGCCGATTTCGGATAGGTCCGGTCCGACCTGCTTGCCCTGACCCTTCACGAGATGGCAGTTGGCGCAGGTCGCCTTGCCGCGAAACAACGCCTCGCCACGAGCGACATCACCGTTCATGCCCGCCAATTCGTCGACGGCGGGTACGGGGCGGGCATCGGCCTGCACGGGCTGAGGCAGCAATTCGGCGGCCCGCTTCCGCAGCGTTTCTTGATCGCTCCGCGCCAGCAGTCCGCCAGCCAGCAGTCGGGCATCCGGCACGAGCTTCGTTTCTTCGGCCGCTCGCAACAACCGCTGCGCCCCGAGCTTGGAACCGGCCAACCCACGGACGGCCGCCGACCGAATCGGATACGGCACCGTCTCCGCAGCGACCCACTCGCCCAACAGGTTGATCGCGGGAGGCGTGCCGAGCTGCCCTAAACGGGTCGCGACGCGCGAGCCGAGTTGCTCATCGCCTGCCAAGGCCGCAGCCGCAACCGCCTGGGTGCCCGCGTCGTCGGAGAGCAGCAGGCGAATGGCCTCGACACCGCCCGAATCGTCTCCAGCCGTGGCCAGGGCGAGAACATCCTCGGCGACACCCTCGGGCTTGAATCGAGCGACCAGTTTGAGAAACGCCGGCGTGCCACGCAGGCTCCGGATATGCCGCGCCACCGCCTGGCGAACCTCCGTGGGCTGCGCGGCGTCCGTTGCGGAAACCCGCTCCAGCGAATGGACGATGATCGCGTCGTTACGAACTCGCTGCGACTCATCCGCGGCCGACGCGGCAAACGCCGCGGTGAGGAACGCGGCCTGAAGCAAAGGACCACGGATTTCGGGCGAATGGAAATCGAGCGCCCGAAAGTTCCGCTCGGTCGCGACCAGGTCGGCGGTGGGATCAGCGATCATCGCGACTAAAGGCGCTGCCGCCTCCGGGGCACGCAAACGCCACAGCACATCCGCAACGCCCCTTCGATCCCAGCTGCCCCCAACGGCACGCCGCAACGCCTCGAAGCACTCGGATGCGCGAACGTCCGAACCGATCCCCAAGGCTTCGAGATACCACCGGTCCTGACCGTCGTGCAGCAATGCCAAGCGGGCCCACAGTTCCGGCATCGCCGCATCGCGGTCGTACCTCAAGGCGACGAGCGCTTCTCGGCGAACCGCGGGAGAGGGATCCTGGTCGACCTGGGCCAAGACCCTGGCAGGAACCAGGCCGAGCTGCCGCAGCAAGCGAATCGCTGTCATCCGTAGGTCCGGGTCCTGATCGCCCAACGCCAGCTTGACATAATGTTCGCCGCGACCATCGATCTTGCCCAATAGCCACAGCGCCCGGGCGCGGATTCGAGGATCGGGTTCACGATACATCCGCAGCAGCGCGGCTTCCGCATCGCTTCCCATTCGGTGCAAAGCCATCCAGGCCTTATAACGAACGGACATCGCGGGGTTCCCCAGCGCCGCGACCGCTCCGTCGGGCGTGGAATAGTCGAACCGTGGGATCTGATACTTGCTACCCGCCGGGGCGATACGGAACAACCGCCCCCGCTCGGTGTCTTCTTGCCGGTGGCCACCGACGCCCGGGTCGTACCAGTCGGTCACGAACAACGAGCCGTCTGGAGCCGCGCAGACATCGACCGGACGGAACCATTTGTCAGGATTGCCCGTGATCATGGGTTCGATGGTCGCCGTGTATCCGGCCCCCGCGGGCGAGACGGGATAGGCGCGGACGACATTCGGACCCGGATCGCAATGGATCATCTGGTTGTGAAAACGCTCGGGGAGCAACCGCCCCTCATACATCATCATGCCCGAGGGCGAGCCGGCACCGGTCTGCAGCAGGTTTGGCACGACCCCAGGGTCATTCAAATGCCAGTGGCGCAGTGGGATTTCCGTTTCGGCATGGATCCGATCGGCTTGCCAACCCGCCCCCGTCTTCTCGTCACGATAACCGTAGTTGCCGTACTCCATCACGAAATTGATGCGTGTGCCACGATTGCCATCGTCATCGTTATCGCTTTGCCATAAGGCACCGAAGGAGTCGATGGCGGTCTCCCAGTTGTTGCGGAAATTATGCCCCAGAACCTCCATGTGGCCGCCATCCAAGTCGCAGCGAAAGACCATTCCTCCCCACAGCGGCTTCCCATTATCGACAATCTCTCGGCCATGAATATCGACCACCGTCTGCCCGTTGGCATCTTTGACATGCAACCCCGTATTGCCAAAATTCCAATACAACTTGCCGTCGGGTCCGAAGATGAAGGAGTGGTTGGAATGGTCGTGCTGAGGCTGGCCGGTTTGGGTAAACATCGGAATCTTTCGATCGGCCACGTCGTCACCGTTGTCATCGATCAACCGCCAGATATAAGGTGCCGCGGAGACGATCACCTCGTTACCCAAAACGCAAATCCCCATCGCCGAATCGATATCGGTTCCCTGATAGAACGTCTTGACGTCGTCCATCACGCCGTCGCCATCGGTATCCTCGAGGATCAAAATCCGATCGCCCTCGGGTCGTGATCCGGCGTGGCGACGATAATTCATCACCTCGCAGACCCAAACTCGCCCCCGATCGTCGACATCGAGGTTGGTCAGATTCCGGACGGTCGGTTCGTTGGCCGCTAAGGTCACCTCCAGGTCTGGGGCGATCTCCAGTCCTGCTAACGCGGTTTCGGGAAGTCGCTCGGCGGTCCCGGAACCGGACTCCAACTCGTCGACCGCGGGTGCGGCGTCGGCATACACGGCGAACCGCAGGCTGGTACTCCCACCACCATTCTGATTTGTCCCGGCGCTATCCAAGGCCCCCGTGACTTTGAAGCTGTGATAGCCCTCGGGGAGCTGATAATGGATCACGCTGTTGGCGTGGGTTCCGATCCCCGGACGGTCGACGGGGCGGTTGGCGACGGACAGCTTTTCGCCTGCCGCGTTCGCGTTGGGATGCACCTGACCGAAACCCGCCGAGGCCTGTTTCCAGGGGATTTCGAGCAACGACTTCGCGCCCGATTCCCCGATTAACACGGGGTCGATCCAATTTGCCCAATCACAGGCATAACCATTCCCGCCGTCGGTCACGACCAAAAACAGATCCCGCGTCCCCCGGATGTCGATCTGCGCCTCGACCGCCTGTCCGGGGGTCGCCGAGGTCAAAACCGGTGAGGCCCAGAGCCGCCGCGGCTTGGGAACCGACTCCGGCTTCTTGACAGCGGCAACCAACTCGCTCCCAGACCGGCCCACGGAGTTCATCCCGAGGTCGAATTGGCGGGCGGTCTCCTCGGCGCGGAAGCCCTCCGGCTGAGGAAAATCTTGGTCCTCCAACAACCGCTGCACCCCCAAACGTTCGGTCGTCACTCCCGCGACAGGAACTTCGCCACCGGCCGTCCAAAGGATCGCATTGGAAACCAACTTGCGGACGTTGGGATTTCCCCAATTCCAATGGAAATGCCCACCAGTGAAGCCGAACGACTTTCCTCCGTCGGGTCGTTCGAAAGCCCAAGCCACCGTCTGGGGTTCGCCCTTCGCGACCGATTTACGCACATGTGGGTTGCCGCTGTGGGGTCCGTCCGGGCGGCGCATCGTTTCTTCCGGCGCGATCGCTCGCAGGATGGGGGTGAGCCCCTGAGGGGACTCGGGAAAACGCATATGGAAATACCATTCGTCTTGAACCGCGAAGGGTTGCACGCCGCGTGTGGTCGGATGTTCCGGCAGCTTCACAAAATCCGCCGTCCAGTGAGGATTCACCGACCAGTCGGTTTCGAAGAATCCGCCTAGGTAACGCAACCAGTTTTGGCCAGGTTCACCCCGAGGCACCTCGACCGCGTAATGCAAGCAGACAAAGCCGCAGCCTTGATCGAGCTTAGCCGCGAGCGATGACAGGTGCGGCAAGGCCAAATGACCGCCGCCCCCATCCGCAAAGATCACAATCGCATCTGCCGCCTCGATCGCCTGCTGGTCCTCTGGCCAGCCGCGGACCACTCGGACCGCGAGGCCGAGCGAGGGATCGGACAGGCTTTCGGCAAGGACCTTCAAACCGGCATAATGCTCGTGAGAGCCGAAACCATGACTCGGCTTCCCCGCGATCATCAAGACGTTCTTCGCGACCTTGGCCTGCTGGGCATCGACGCCCGTCGCCGGACCGCACAACCACGCCAGCAACGACACGGCCAGCGTTACGGTGATGCCCAGTCGATTCGATCGCCTCGCCCTAAGGGCAGGAGTTGGCGGGAGTCCACGAAGACTTGGATGTGGCATGAAAGTCACCGATGAGGGAGGAGAGAACAGGGGAGGGGAAGTGCGTGAAATGTTCGCCCCAGATGAGCGCCAAATCGACCACCCGGCGAACACAACCTCTCGAGTTTAGTCTACCGCGAAGGATGACGGGACTAAAGCGAACGACGAGGAGTATCGACGAGCAATTCGGCGAGCGCGGTTCGCAGTTCACGAACCTTCAGGGGCAGCGAGAGGAGCTTACGATTGCCCGAGCGATTCGCTTCCTGAATGATCCGGACCTGTCGCCGGTCGGCCAACAAGATGGTAGGAACATCCTTGGTGTGCTCGTTTTCGGCGAACAGATTATGAGCCTCCAGGGCCAAGTTCCCGAGTTCGGCAGCCGAGAAGATGACCAGATCGGCGGGCGGCGGTTCCCCGGGCACGAAGCGATCCAAGGCCCGATTGGGATTGGCGATGATCAACACCCGGTAGCCACGGGACTTGAGCCGATCGCGAACGGCGTTCTGCAGCCCGGCCTGGCTTTCGACCAACATCACGGTCAAACCGACCCCTTCATCGGTCCGCTCTTCCTCTTCCTCCGGGTGCGTCGAGACACCCTCGGAGATGTCACTGCGACGGCTGACGTCACCTCGCTCGAGACGCTCGATCGCCTTTTTGATTTCGGCCTGCATCGCGGTCGCCGACTGAAAGCGATTTTCCGGATTGACCTCCATCGCCTTGCTGACGATGTGACCGGCCGCCGGGGGACAACCGGGCAGCAATTCATGGATCGGCTTGACCTGATGAAATCGTGAGACATTGAGCCGCGCCAACCGGTCTCGGGTTTCCGTGAGCGCGGCTTGCCCCGAGAGCATGTGATAAAGCATGCTACCGGCGAAATAGACATCGCTCCGCGGGTCATCCTTGCGAACCCCCGTACCGCGTTCCAAGGCCGCGTAATCAATCGCCCTGGCATTGGGGCAATCGGCAACCCGCTCCGGATTGGCGCGATCGGCCAACGCCGCCAAACCGAAGTCGACCAATTTGGCTCGCCCCTCGCCGCTGACCAATACGTTCGAGAGCTTCATGTCACGGTGGCTAATCCCGAGGGTCGCGGCGTGGGACAAGCCGGAGCAAATGTCATGCATCAACTTCAGGGAAATCAACGGATCCAGGCTACCGCGGACGCGAACCAATTCTCGCAGGTTTTGCCCTTCTACAAACTCCATCACCATAAAAGGGTTGCGGACGTCAGGATCCACGTCGTATACGCTCACGATGTTGGGATGCCGCAACTTCAGACCCATCTGCGCCTCGCGGAGGAATTGCTCCAGCTGGTCCGTCTGGTCGCGAAACCGCTTCCGCAATACCTTGATCGCGAATGCCTCGACATTGTCTTTCGAGGCGCGATAAACCCGTGCGAACGTCCCCGCACCGATCAGATAAAGCACCTTGTAGGGTCCGTAAAAGAAACCGGTACGGTCACCTCGTAGAAGTTTCTCGGTCTGCAACGTCGTTAACACGCCATTCCGCTGCATCACACGAACGACATCGTTGAGCGTCGCATTCTGACTGCCGATCTCGGCCCGGGCCTGGTCGAGCAGCTGCGGATCCGCCAAGCCAGCTCCGACGATGCGGTTGATGAATTGGTCGGGGGTCAGAATTTCAGACATAACGGAGACGACGCTGCTAGGGATGGGGTGACCAAGCGATCACGTCAGACGGGCTGCCGAGCGGGCTCGCGAGCGAACCACACCGCCTCCCAAACGTGAGCGAGCGGATCCGGGAGAGCATCCGAGCCCGAAAACGCCTGGAGTCAATTCTAACATGCCCGGTGCCGAATCGCACTCAGGATTCACGCCGTAACCGGCGGAACCCCACTCCAGCGGGCCGGTAAACGCCGAAGAACCCTTCAACCTGGCGTCACGAACCCCCACCGGGACGCCACCACACCCCGAAAAAAAACGGCCTGCGATGGCAGGCCGTTGAATTGGGGCCAAACCCCAGCTCGCGAGAACGGTTGACCGCGATTGCGGTTATTCGCCCAAACGCTTCAACGCGTGCAGCGCGCTGATCACATTGTCGATACCGCCCAATTCCTTAACCAAACCTTTGGTCTTGATCAGTGTTTCAAGCGACAGCCCAACATCCGCCGACTTCTTGACTGCTGCCTTGGCGGCGGCAGGCCGGGACCCGCGAACGGAAACCCCAGCCGATTTGGCGACCTTCGCGGCACGCTTCGGCTTGGCACCCTTCTTAGCACTCGTCGACTTGATCGTACTCACGAAAGCCGGGGTGACGATAACCCCTTTCTCGGCCAAAGCCTCAACTACCTGCTTGGGCTTTGCAGTCGGATTGGCTTCATAGAAGTCACGAATTTCTTGCGACTTGCTCGGCCCACTACTTTTCTTTGCCATCGGATAAACATCCCCTCGGTCGTTTGCGGACCAAAATGGTGAACAATGAACGCGGGCCAATCAAAAGGCGTCGCGAACCAAACTCGATGTGATATTTATATGCCTTTTGCAAGCAATATCCAGGGGTCAAGAGAATAAAATCAACAAATTATCACCACCCTGTCAATGAGGATCTAAGCATCATTTTGAGCATGCGACCGATCCCTTCTCAACGCCCTATGAGCGCGGGCTTCCATAGCAACCGCGCGGCGGGTCATTATCAGCATTCGCCCGAGCGAGAAGCAGCCTAAAACATCGCCGCCGCGTTTCCGCCGCTCCCGCTACATACGGGGAACGACTCGAATGCCCAACAGGCTGAGCCCCGTCTCGAGCACCCGTGCCGTCAACGCGACCAATACCAGACGGGACCGCGTCGCTTCGACTGACCCCGCTTTCAACACGGGACAATGGTCATTGAAGACCGCATAGGCCTTGGCGGCGTCATACAGATAGTCGACTAAAAAATTGGGGGCATAATCCGCACGAACTTGCTGCAGGCTTTCACCCATCCTCAGCAAAACGATCGCCAACGCCCGCTCGGCCGGCTCCGTGAGCAGCGGTGGGTGTTGATCGCGGGCGACTTGATCCGGGTCGATATCGCCCTTGAGCATGATTCCCCGCGCCCGCGCGTAGGCGTACTGAATGTAGGCACTGGTGTTGCCATCCAAGGACACCATCTTGTCGAGATCGAAGCGATAATCGCTGGTGCGGTGGTGCGCGAGATCGGCATACTTGATCGCGCCCAGCCCTACGGATTCGGCGACCTGACGCTGCTCCGGCTCGTCCATCGCCCCTTCAACTCGCCCGCCGCGCTGCGGATCGCACACGACAGCCAGGGCTTTCGCCACGGCCTCGTCCAGCAACGACTCCAGACCGACCGAGGTCCCGCTGCGGGTCTTGAAAGGCCGCCCATCATCCCCCAGCACGGTCCCGAAGTGGACATGGACCAATCGGGCATCCGTGAACCCCAATCGCTCCGCGACGGCGAACAGCTTCTGAAAATGCTCGCCCTGCCGCGAATCGACCACATAAAGAATCTCGTCAGGACGAAACTCCTGTTGGCGGTAAAACAGCGTCGCCAGATCGGTGGTCGCGTACAAATAAGCGCCATCCTTCTTGCGGACGATCATCGGCGAATCGAATCCCGGCAAAAAGACACAGACAGCCCCCTCGCTATCACTCGCCAAGCCCGCTTGCCGCAGCCTCTCGACAACACCACCGAGCATCTCGTGATAGAAACTCTCTCCCAGCGTATAGTCGAAGGAAACACCGAGGCGTTCATAAACCCGATCGATCTCATCGCGACAATAGGGTAAGAATCGCTCCCAAAGCGCGACATTTTCGGCATCGCCTTCATGCAGCTTAGCGGTTTCCGCCAGGACCGCGGCCGCGATTTCGCGATGCGCCCGAGCTTGGTCGAGGAAGATCGGATCCGCGTCGGCCGCGGCGATAGTCGACCCCAATTCATCGACGCGCTGTCTGGCCGCCAAACGCTTGCGCGTCGCCGCCGCCAAATCCTTCCCCGCCGACTTGACTGACTTGGGGTCGGCCGCGGTAGCCACCACCTCTTCAGCCCGCGCAACCGCTTGCTCCGCCGCCTCCGCCGCCATGACGGCGGCCCCCTGGTCTTGAACCGCCGCATGGTAACCGATCAGCCGATTCACCAAACGGTAGAGCCGGGAGAGTTCATCGACCGGTCGCGAACTCAGCGCGACCTCGTCGCCGAAATGCTTGAACCCATAAATCACCATCCCGAACTGGGTTCCCCAATCGCCGAGATGATTATCGGTGATGACATGATGGCCCAGGAACCGAAAGGTTCGCGCCAGCGCATCACCGATCACCGTGCTGCGGATATGGCCGACGTGCATCGGCTTGGCAACATTGGGAGACGAATAATCGACCAGAACTGTCAACGGCTCGGCGACCGGCTCGATCCCCAAACGCTCATCGGCCAACGCCGCGGCAACCGCCGCGGCTAAGCACTCATCCTTGAGACGCAAGTTAATGAAGCCAGGCCCGGCGATTTCTGGCGGGTGGCAAAGGTCGTCCAATTGAAGCGCATCGACTAACTGCTGAGCGACCTCGCGTGGCGACCTGCCAAGTCGCTTGGCGAGCGGCATCGCGCAGTTGGACTGATAGTCCCCAAACCTCACGTCGGCGGTCGGCCGAACCATCGACGCATAAGACTCGACTTCCGCAGCCCAAGAATCCGCCTGGGGGCCTGAAGACGACTCGACTGGCCGGCCGGAGGGCTCAAAAGCCGACACCAACGCAGCAACAAAACGCCGCTTCAAGCGATCAAGAATCATCATCACGGTTGGGGGTTAGCAGAAATCCCTTCATCGCCCAGGCCCAACTCGGCCAGCGGGACGACCCTGGCATCAGCCCAAAGCGACTCCAGGTCGTAGTAGCCGCGAGTTTCTTCGTCGAACAGGTGGATCACGATGTTCCCATAATCCAACACGATCCAGTGGCTATCTTCATAACCCTCGATCCCCAGCCGACGATCCCCCAAATCCTTTTGCAGGACGTGATCGATTTCCGCGCTGATCGCGTGCAATTGCCTACGGCTGGTTCCCGTGGCGATGACGAAGTAGTCGAACAACGCGGTCTGTTCGCTAACATCCAAAACCAGGACGTCGGTCGCCTTATTGACGAGCGCGACGGAAGCCGCGGCAGCCGCAAGTTGTCGGCTACGGTCAATCACTGCAGCCGAGCGGGTAGACTTAACGGATCGCTCCGAGTTCTCCCGCGGATTCGGCTCACTTGTCGTATTGGGATCATTCATAGGTCGGATTAGTCTAACGTCTTCCCTGACGGTGTCACGCCCACGAGCGGACGGAACACGAATTCGGACCGACCGGTCGTCGGCCACGGTCCGGTATGGGAATCGGCTGAAACCCCCATCGAGAAAGGTTGAAAACTCATGTCAGATTGGCTCGAACCGGGCACCCCCATGCCCTCATTCACCTTGGCGGATCATACCGGCGCGAAAGTCAAATCTTCCCAATGGAAGGGTAAACCGCTGGTGATCTACTTCTACCCCAAGGATGACACGCCCGGATGCACTAAGGAGGCGTGCGCCTTTAGGGACGCCTCCCAGCCGCTCGAAAAGCTGGACGCGGCGGTGGTCGGAATCAGTTGCGACCCGCCCGATAGCCATGCGAAGTTTCGGAATAAGTATGAGCTGAACTTTCCGTTATTGAGCGATGTCGGGCATCAGGTCGCGGAAAAGTTTGGAGCTTGGCGAGAAAAGAACATGTATGGCAAGAAGTCGATGGGCGTCCAACGCTCAACGTTTCTGATCGGCCCAGACGGCAAAGTCGTCAAAGTCTGGAAGCGAGTTCAGGTCGATGGCCATGCCGACGACGTGCTCAAGGCACTCGCCGAACTGACGTCGAAGTGACTCACCAGCGGCCACCAGCCGCACTTATCGTCGGCCGCAGTCGTCGCGGACCGGGGATGTTGGTGGCGACCAGAGAATGTTGGCAGCGACTGAACCCTGACAAGCTCAAGGCCTAAGCAAGCTCAAGTCCCAAACGGTTCAAGGCTTGAGCGGTTCAGCGGGCGCTCCCGGTTCGTCGGGTTTGGGGATTTCGGGCGGCAATTCGGTCACGGCCTTCGCCCCCGTCGCCGCCCGCGTGACCTTGGGTTTCTCACCCGCGCACCAAGCGGTTGCCAGCCGCATGGCCTCCGCCCGCTCGGCCTGCTGATCGGCGGTGAAGCCGACATGGTCCACGGAAAAACCGACCAACGGATGCAACTCGGCGGCCTGCATCCCCAGATCTTTTGGCGAGACCCCATGCAGAATCGCTATAGTGGCCAAGGCCACATCGGCGATCGTCACCCGCAGGCGACGATCCTGGACGTCGGTCGGGATCGAGGTTGCCGCAGGCCGATTGTCTTGTAGCAGCGGTGCCAATTTAGCGGCGTCTCGCGGCACGCCGAAACGGGCAATCGACTGCAAGGCGGTCTGCACGGTTTCGACGTCCTTCATCTCTTCCAGAGACTGTAGCCCCAACTTCGCTCCCCCCGGCAGGCTCCACTGCATGGTACTCCAGAGCGCCGCAGCGCGATTCTCAGGGCGACTCCGCTGCATCCACTGTTCGAGCAGGCGTGATACGGGACCCCAGAGTTGGGAATCCCGGCTGACGGTTCCATACAGGCGATTGAAGACGCCGAGAATGATCTCCTCATAACGAACCCCCGCCGTCACGGCCTGATCGGTCAGCGGCAACAACAGGGCCACGCCATCCGCCACGGTGGGTGGCAGATTCTTTTGACGGATCGCGGTTTCGATCGTGACCACCGCTTCTTGAGCGGCCAGGGAACGCTCGACCGTACCCTCCGCCAAACTCTGAGTGATGCGGGGATGGGATTTCATGACTTTGACAAACAGCTCACGCAAGGGAATCGAATCCCCCACCATCAAGGCGAATTGCTCCCAGCCAGAAAACCACTGCCGGGCCAACAGACCCGATTCCGCCGTGCCATCGAGAAACGTCGCAATTCGCGATTCGAGATCATCCACGGTCAGCTTCGAGAGGGCGAATTCGGCCCGCTGGACGAGTTCCGGATCCCGAAACTCGCGAACCGCTTGTCTCAAATGGGGCACCATCGGAGTTCCCGCCCGCAGAATTTCGCCCATCGCCCGTTCGCGTTCCGCAAACGTGGGTGCCCCTAGAGCCACCACCCATTGGTGAGCTTGATCCTGCGTGACCGCGACCGTCGGCTCAACCGCCTTCACCGAACCGGCCCAAACGGCCATCGCCAGGATCGGCAGGCAGCGACAGATTCCGACCAAACCCACCAACCGGGCGATGCCGAATCGATTGGCGGAGGCGAGGGAAAGCTGCGAGGGACGAAGTTCGAGGCGGGACGCTGACATGGTGCTGGAGCCTGGGAGAACGAACCGTCTTTCGACGGGACACCGCCGGGGAGCGGACCCGCCTATTCTAACGTGCGAGGCTCGTTCGACACGACGCCGCTAAGATTTCGGTTGCCGATCAAGGGAACGGCGGCTATCATCCACTTCGATAGGGATTTGCGGCCGCTTGCAGCCTGGACTGCTAAAGAGCCACCGACCGATTCGGACCGACAGCCCCCCCGGCTTGTCGTGGAAATTTCGGTCGCGTTTTCTCCAAGCTGCGATTCGCCGCATCTCCTCTATCAGCCTGCGGGACTGCCACCGGTCGATTCGATCGCCGGTACCGGTCCCCCGTCGCGACCGACCGTTCGGCAACGAGCTTCGACCTGCCGGTCGAATGTTCGTCTCCGATGGCGACGGATGGAGCGATAAAATTTTTCCTGGACCAGGACATTGGGATCGATGGCGATTGATATTCCGGAAACTGCTGCATCTCAGGTCAACCGACCCGGCTCGCAACACCACAGCCCAAACACCCACCCCGGCTCCCACCCGAGACTCGGCATTTCCACCCAAGCGGTCCATGCCGGCGAGGCCCGCCAAAAGGATGAAGGTGCGATCAGCACCCCGACCTACACCGCTTCGACTTACACCTTCGAGTCGACCGCCGCGTTGTTGCGGTTTGTCGAGGGCGCGGACGCGCGTCAGGAATATGGGCGTTACGGCAATCCCAACGAACTTTCGGCCGAACGCAAACTGGCTGCTTTGGAAGGGGCCGAATCGGCAGTGCTCTATAGCAGCGGGATGGCGGCGATCGTCGGCCTGCTGATGACGAAACTGAGTGCCGGTGATGAGGTGGTTTTTTTCGACCAGTGCTACCACCGCTCCCGCGAGTTTTGCGTCAAGCACCTCTCGCGGTTCGGTGTCGTCACCCATCAGGTCAAGACCGGCGATTTCGCGGCGATGGAACGGGCGATCAACGCGCGGACGAAAATGTTGATCAGCGAGTCGCCGACCAATCCCCATCTGACGGTGATCGATATCGAGCAATTTGCCGCGTTGGGCAAGGCGCACGGAGTGGAAACGTTGATCGACGCGACCCTGGCGACCCCCTACAACATTCAGCCGATCGGCCTGGGCGTCGATTACGTGCTGCACTCCGCCACGAAATATCTCGGCGGACACAATGACCTGCTGGCCGGCGTGATCTGCGGCTCGGCGGAAAAGCTTGAACCGGTGAGGGCCTTGCGTGGGACGCTCGGCAGCGTCAATTCGCCACACAACCTGTATTTGCTGGAGCGCGGGCTGAAAACCTTCGCGTTGCGGATGCAGCGCCACAATGAGAACGGCATCGCGGTGGCCCAGTTTCTCGATTCGCATCCCCGGATCGAGAAGGTGCTCTACCCCGGGCTGCCGAATCACCCGTCTCACGCCATGGCCGTTTCCCAGATGAAAGGCTTTGGCGGCCTGATCACGTTCATGGTCCGGGACGCCGATTGGAAGGAGGCCGCTCGGATCATCGACGCGGTGCGAATCCCGCGGATCGCGCCGAGCCTCGGTGGCGTCGAATCGCTGATCGAACAACCGTTGGTGATGAGCTATTTCCACTACTCACCCGCGGACCGCGAGCGGTTCGGGATCTGGGACAACATGATCCGCATGTCCTGCGGGATCGAGGACGCGGCCGACCTGATCGCCGACCTGAAACAGGCGTTGGAAGGGGTCCCCGCGCATGGCTAAGCCGTCTCGTGATTGGTCGCTGCGGACACGCTGCATTCATATCGGCAACGAAACCGATCCGGCTACCGGCGCGGTGATTCCCCCGATCCACCTCGCCAGCACCTTCCGTCAGCATCATGCGGGCGAATGGCGAGAGTACGATTATTCGCGGAGCGGCAATCCGACCCGAACCGCCTTGCAAACGACGCTGGCGTCGATCGAAGGGGGTTGTGGCGCCTTGGCGTTCGGTTCCGGCATGGCCGCGATCCATGCGGTTTCGATGCTGCTGAAGGCGGGCGATCACATCCTGGCCGGGAGTGACCTGTATGGGGGTGCCTATCGGTTATTCCATAAGATCTGTGATCGCGCTGGCCTGACCGTTTCGCTAGTCGATCTGACGGATCTCGAGGCAGTCGCCGCGGCGCGGTTGCCGCAAACGAAATTGATTTGGGGGGAGACGATCGGCAACCCGCGGCTGAGCATCCCCGACCTCCCCGCGCTCGCAAAGTTTGCGAAGGACTCCGGAATTTTGTTCGGAGTCGATAACACCTTCGGCAGCCCCGCGTTGATCCGACCGCTGGAATGGGGTGTCGATATCGTCATGCACTCGGCCACCAAGTATTTGGGTGGACACAGCGACTTGGTGGGGGGCACGCTCGCCGTCGCCGACCCGGATTTGTATCAGCGACTGTACTTTATTCAGAACGCGACCGGAGCGATCCTCGACCCCTTCTCCTGCTTCCTAACGACGCGAGGACTGAAAACGCTTGACCTGCGGGTTCGCGCGCAGTCGCAAACCGCTTCGGAATTGGCCCTCTGGCTGCTCGCTCATCCGCGGGTCGAACAGGTGCTCTATCCGGGCCTGCCTCGGCACCCGGGCCATGAACTGGCCAAGCGGCTGATGGGTGGCCAATATGGCGGGATGGTGACCTTCCAGATCGCCGGCGACCTGAAGCAGACGGCCAAGTTTTGTGAATCGACCGAGCTGTTTCAATTAGCGGTCAGCCTCGGCGCGGTGGAATCGCTGATCGAACAACCGGCGACGATGTCCCACGCCAGCTACGGGGCCGCGGATCGCGCCCGGTTCGGGATCGGCGACGGCCTGATCCGCCTCAGCGTCGGCTTGGAGTCGTTCGAGGATCTCCGCGATGATCTGGAAATGGCGTTCACCGCGGCGGGCCTGTCCGCCTGACGTGTTCCCGGCTCGCCAGCCCCCGAGGTTCGCTCAAGCATCGACCGCGGCAACCAATTGCCCATAGCGATCGA
>DITY01000231.1 GCA_002422955.1 Planctomycetaceae bacterium UBA6172 | reverse complement strand
GGGTAGCGGGTTTGGGATCGAGTTGGTTGAAGAAAGTATATAGTCACTGAGCTCGCGGCGTATCGCCAGGAGAGAGTCAGCCCAAATTCAGTGAGGCTTGTTCTTCCAAAGGTTTTCCCATCCCAAGCCACGAAAGTTGGGACCGCCCGTCGTCTCACCAAAGGTAACGCCGGCGCGCCATAGATTCCACTCGAAAATCCGCGGCTGGCAATCGCGATCGATGCAGACGTCCCAGCCGATGATTCCGGAAAGCGGAAACGATTCGTGATATTTCACCATTGCCGCGGCTGTCTCGCGAAACATCGGCAGTTCATATCCGGCGAAGACCAAACCGGTGTCCGGGTGGCTGGCCAGCGGCTGATAATCAGCAACGGCATAGCCGAATTCCCGCAGCCTACCGGTCGCGATATCGATCGGGATGTTGATGAATTCCTTCCCCTTCACGAACTCGATGTCCTTGTGGGCGACCTTCAGATTGGAAACCCGGACGGCGACCTTGCCAGCGGGATCGCGCACCGTCAGGATGCGAATCGTGGGTCCCTGCTCAGGGAGCAAATCGTCGAAGGCGGCATGAGGCGTTACGATCTGCTGAAAGACCCCGTCGGGGATGCGATGGAGCGGCGCGGCGAGGAGTTCCTGGCGCGTGACCCTGCAGATCCCAAGGCCCCGGGCCGACCGGTTGCGTTTGAAAAGGACCTGATCGCGCTGGTCGAAAATGACGTCAGCCGCTTGCGGCAAGGTGAGCGGCTGAAACTGAGGATCGTACAGTTTACCGCCGAGCAGAAAAGCGACGTCCGGCACTTGGTCGGGATTGACGAAGCGGCGGGTCAGATGCCGTTCTTGGCAGAGCGTGCCTCCGAGGTAGTTCGCCGGAACCACATGCTCCGCGTAATAGTTGGCGGGGATCCAACCCTCTTTGAAGACCCGTTGCGAGGCGGCGTAAACGTACAATGGGAGTGCATAACGGTTGCCGCCGAGGACGTCCTGTGCGTAGTCGTCGCACTGGCGTTTCAGGTTTGCCGGGAGTGGGCCCTGATGACGCTCGACGGCCGCCAGCAACTTCCGCGTGTTGTGGCGAAAGATCTGCCGTCGGACGAACGTCTGCAAGCCACTTCGCCAACGGCCGGGCGTGAATCGGTTTTGCCGCGCGGCTAGGTCACTCAATTTCATATCAACACCAGCGTTCCGATCCGACCTGGGCGGTTGTAGCTGGACGAAAACGCGGTAGACAGACAGCCCAGATCACCCCCGTGAGGATTTTAATTAACGCGAGCGACATTCCGAGCGCAAAGCGGGTGAAGTTTAGGCCCGTTCATGCAGCGGGCCGGCACAATCCCACTTCCGTTCGCAGATGCGCCGCGGTCGCCGTCGATCATTTGATAGGCAACATTCGTTCCGGCGCGGCGAGCCGGTGGATGAGATCCGCTGACGACAACTCGGATGACGCCATCGCTGGCGTCCGTCGGCAAAACATCACCGGGGCGATGAAATTGGGACGCGAGTCATTGAACGAAAAGCCTAGCCACCCTACGTTTTCCCAGACGGTTCCTTGCGGGTTTTGGCAACACGCGGGCCGATCGCGAATCGACGATCGCGACGATCCGTCTGCGACATCGGAAGACAAACGGCGGCGGCCCACGGACCAGGGCGTTCCTTCCGAGACGCCATTTTTCCGGAAGTGGTCGCCTGATGCATGCCCTCAAAACTCAACGTTGAACAATCGCTCGCCCCACCACCACCACCTTGTCCCGTTCGCCTTGTCCAGTTCATCAACATCGGTAAAAAAAAGCTATGAAAGTCATCATTGTCGGCGGAGTGGCGGGTGGTGCGTCGTGTGCGGCGCGCCTGCGGAGGCTGGATGAGCGTGCCGAGATTCTGATGGTTGAGCGTGGTCCCTACGTTTCCTACGCGAACTGTGGCCTGCCTTACCACATCGGTGGTGTCATCGAGAAGGAATCGAGTCTTCTGGTGGCGACGGAGGAGACGTTCCGCACGCAATTCGCCATCGATTGCCGTACGAACTGCGAGGCGATCGCGATCGATGCCAAGAATAAGACGGTGGACCTGCGTGACGTGAAATTGGGACGTATCACCACGGAATCTTATGACAAGCTGGTGCTTTCGCCGGGTGCCCCGTCGATCCATCCGGCATTGCCAGGCGTTGACGTGCCCGGCATCTTTCAAGTCCGCACCGTGCCCGATACCCGGGCGATCATTGAGTGGATCAACAAGGGCACCGATTTCCTTGCGGGGATGAGCAAATACACCGGCATTCAGATGGTCAGACCGGTGACCCGCGCGGTGGTGGTCGGCGGCGGATTCATCGGGCTGGAGACGGCGGAGAATTTGGTGCATCTCGGCTTCGATGTGACCTTGATTCAGAAGCCGAGCCATGTCCTCGCACCTCTCGATCCGGAGATCGCCTGCTTAGTGCAAAGTCATGTCATACGGCATGGCATCAAGGTCGCCGCCAATGACGGTGTGGTCGGGTTCAAACAACTCGAAGGAGGGGCGATCGAAGCCCAGACGAGTTCTGGCAAGACCTACCCGGCCGACATCGTCATTCTCGCCATCGGCGTCCGGCCCGACACGACGCTTGCCAAGTCCGCGGGCATCGAAATTGGCCAGCGCGGCGGAATTCTCGTAGACGACCAAATGCGGACGAGCGACCCGGACATTTTCGCGGTCGGCGATGCCATCGAGGTGAGGGATTTCGTGACGGGAGAACAGAGCCTCGTCGCGCTCGCAGGCCCGGCCAACCGGCAGGGACGCATCGCGGCGGATGTGATCCATGGACGCGACTCACGTTACCGCGGCACGCAGGGGACTTCGATCATCGGCCTGTTCGGTGGTGCCGCGGCTTGGACCGGCGTTTCCGATCAAACTCTCCAGCGACGCGGTGACACCGATTACGAAAAAATCTTCCTCTTTCCCAACTCCCACGCCGGATACTACCCCGGCGCCAAGATGATCTGCTTGAAGGTGATCTTCCGCAAATCCGACGGTCGGCTCCTGGGGGCTCAGGCGTTCGGCGAAGACGGGCCGGCGGTGGATAAGCGGATCAGCGCTCTGGCGGCCTTTCTTCAGATGGGAGCCACCATCTACGACCTCGAAGAGGCGGAATTGTGCTATGCGCCGCAGTTCGGAAGCGCGAAGGACCCTGTGAACTTCGCCGGGATGATCGCTGGCAATATCCTGCGTGGCGACATGCCGGTGTGCCATTGGGATTCCGCCGACGGCGCGTTTCTGCTCGACGTTCGCGAGCATGTCGAACTGGCTCTCGAGCGTTTGCCGGGCTCCGTGAACATCCCGTTGCCTCAACTCCGGTCGCGTCTGGACGAGTTGCCAAAGGATCGGGAGATCAAGGTCATTTGCCGTTCCGCGCAGCGGGGGCATTATGCGACACGAATCCTGCTCCAGCATGGCTTCAACGCCAGCAATCTGTCAGGCGGCATGCTCTCGCGAGCGATGCAAGCCGCCACGCGAAATGCATCGACCTAGAATCGCCCAACAGGTGGCGATCATTTGACCGACAGCATCCGTTCGAGCGCGACGAGACTCCAGCGGGCGACTTCGGGGTCGACCTCGATGATGTTGACGGGGTGGCCGTCGCGGAGATTTTCGAGACTCCAGCAGAGGTGCGGCAGGTCGATCCGATACATCGTCGCGCACATGCAGAGCACCGGGCTGAGGAAATGGATTTCCTGTTCCGGGTGTTCGGCCTTGAGCCGATTGACGAGGTGCAGTTCGGTGCCGATCGCCCATTTCGTTCCGGGTGGGCTGTTGCGGACCGTTTGAATGATCTTGCCGGTGCTGCCGGAAACGTCGGCGATGTCGTTGACTTCGCGCGGGCATTCGGGATGCACGAGGATTTGGATGCCGGGGTACTTGCCGCGGAACTGCGCGACGTGTTCGGGGCGGAACATCTGGTGGACGCTGCAGTGCCCTTTCCAGAGGATCACGCGGCTGTCGTTCAGCGCCTGCTCCGTATTGCCCCCGAGTTCGAGGGCGTAGGGGTCCCAGACCGGCATCTGCTCGACGCCCATGCCCATCGCCAGCGCGGTGTTGCGGCCGAGGTGCTGGTCAGGGAAGAAAAAGACGCGGTCGCCCCGTTCGAACGCCCAACGCAACACGGCGGCGGCGTTGCTGCTGGTGCAAACGATCCCACCGTTGCGACCGCAGAACGCCTTCAGGCTGGCGGCGCTATTGATGTAGGTCACGGGGATGACGCGGCGGGTGTCGATCACTTCGCCCATATCGGCCCAGGCCGCTTCGACTTGGTTGATCGCGGCCATATCGGCCATCGAACAGCCGGCCGCCATGTCTGGGAGCACGACCGTGACGCGGCGGCCGTCACGCTGGGCCAGCTTTTCCGGGCGGTTGGCGAGGATGTCGGCGGTTTCGGCCATGAAATGAACGCCGCAAAACACGATCGACTCACACGCCGTGCTCTCGGCCGCCATCTGGCTCAGTTGGTAGCTGTCGCCGCGCAAATCGGCGTGTGCGATCACCTGGTCCTGCTGGTAGTGATGCCCCAAAATCATCAATCGGTCGCCCAGCTGCTTGCGGACCAGTTCGATGCGGTCCGCAAGGTCCTCGGGGGGATGGATTTTATAGGAGCCGAGCGGATAGGCGTCCGGCACTGGGGCGGCGGTCGTTGGCGGGGTCATCGGAAGGCCCGAAAATTGATTGCGGTGGGAAACAGGCGAGGTCGGTCAGGCGCTGCAGGGAGCGGTTCGGAATCCCGCTCGCTGATGGTTAATCTTCGGGGAAAGGCAACACCAAGGCAATCGGGTCGGGCGTTACGGAGCGGTTCGCAGCCTGAAGTTGGCCGTGAAACCGTACCGATTTTGCGGACAAGACAGCTTGTGGATGCGTCAGGGACATGGCGTTGGTGGGGCGGGGTGCGGGGCGTGAGCGATCAGCGGCGTGCCCGTTTGCAGGCGTGCCGGCTTGCAGGCGTGCCCGTTTGAGGGCGTGCCTATCGGTGGGCCTGGCCGCGGCGTTACGGGCGGACGGCCGCGGTCTGCTGGCGGAGCGACTCGATCGCGACGACGGGCCAAGGTGAATCGGCGAAGTGGTGTAACTCCTGGCGGCGGGCGACGAAGACGATCGCTTGGTCGCGGGTGAAGTGGCGTAAGTCGAGGTCGCCACGCAATCGCCATTCCCGCTCGCGCGACCAATCGTAAGTCGTGCCGCGAGGCTGCAGTCGCCAGCGGCTGCGTTGGGCGATCGCGGGCTCGGTCGTGTCCTCGACATAGATCACCGGACGGGCGCCCAAGCGTTTGGCGGCGGGACGCGAGATCGCGATCCCATACGGTTCGGCGTCCCAGCGTCCGACATGCGAGCGAAAGGTTCGCTGCGATATGACTTCGAGCAGCGGCACGGCGGAAAAGCAGATCACGGGCTGACCGGCGCGAATCGTCGGTCCGCCGCCGATCAGGTGCCGCTGGCCGACGATCCGCCGCAACGTCGCCAACGGCGACAGGTCGACCGGATGCGGAGCGGTCAGCAGCAGCCAATCGCGGAACTGCGACTCGGATTCACCCGGCCACGCCCCTTGGCGTCCGCGGGTGCAGTGGATCAGCCAGCGAGCGGGGTTTTCCAGCAGTGACTTGGCCATGAGCGACGATGATGAAGCGGCGTCTGCGTCTGTGGCCGCGAAAGCGTTTTCCCGCTGCTCGTCATCGGCGTCTACTTCATTGGCGAGTTCTTCCTCGGCGTGTTCGTTATTGGCGTGTTCGTTATCGGCGTGTTCGTCGGTTGCAAGATCCTCCCCAGGCATTTCCGGGCCCCAGCAGTAGCCGACCGCGCCGGCGGCGATCAGTGCTTCGATCAGACGCTGGTTGGCCGGCGACGATTCCTGGCCCCAAGGTTCGACCGGGACCAGGACGCGGACCGATCCGGACCTGTCTTCACGGAGCCGTTCCAGCAGCAGCGGATGGTTCGCGCCATTTTTGCGGATCGAAACGACGTCCAGCCGATCCGCCAACAGGTAGGCGAGCCGATCGCGAGTCCAACCACGATCCGGCGGACGAATGACGATTCGGTAGGGTGATGCGGCGGCGTCGTCTGGCAAGGCACTGGCACGAAGGCTCGTCCCCACGCTCGTGCCGGAACTGTTGACCATGGATGTGGCCGCGGCGTCGTCCTCGAGTTGCAGTTCGATCGGGGTGACGCCGAGCAATTCGCAGGCCCGCATGACCCAGGGGTGAGCCGCCGTGCCGAGCGTGGCCAACGGGATCGCGCCGCTAGCGACGGCCTGCTCGGTCCAGCGATAGAGGGTCGCGATCTCGACGCGGCGGGCTAGCGGGTTGCGACCGAGGCGGCTGGTGACGACCGCGTGCCAGGGACGCTGATCCGCGAACAGGGCTTGAGCGGCTGGCGAGTCCGCTGGGCGGACGAGTTCGACGAAATCGGCGATCCGCTGCCGTCGGGTAGGTGCCGAGAGATCCGGTGACACGACAAGGCCTCCGCTTGTTGGATCATCGGTGCCCGAGAACCGGCGGAGAGGCTTTCGCGGCAAGCCGATCTCAAAAAGCAACCCGATGAACGAGCGTGTCAGTTTACACGCCGGCGCGACGGGTTGGGTGTGAGTCGGAGCGGGTGCTGCTCAGGGCGGCTGATCAGGGGATCTCGCGACGGCCCTGGCCACCGACTTGGTTGCGGTACGTTTCGGGGAGCGTCGAGGACTCGGTCGAGCGGTTGCCGCCTCCCAAAATCGGCTGCGGCGCGAAATCGCTGCCGCGGCGATTGGCGGCGGAGAGCGGCGTCGCCACTTGATCGTTGATCCCCTTCAGGTACTCGACCAATTTCCATGCCGGGATGGTGGAAACGCCGAGTTCGACCGCCTTGGAGCGGAAGCGACCGAGTTCGCTGGCGGCCCTGTTGCGGGCTTCTTCGGTTTGCACGCCGCTGCTGGGTAGCGGTTCATCGCCAATGACGAGGAAGCGGACACTGGCATCGAGCGTCCCATCGAGTTTGCCAGCCGGGGAAAGCGTCGCGGCCACTTTCGCCCCGGCCATTTGGATCATCGCCTTGAGCTTGTCGATGTCGCTGATGCCGTCTCCATCGAGGTCGATATCGCCGGCGAGCGCGATCTTGACTTCACGGCCAGGGGCCCAGAACGGCGAGTAGATTTTGTCGCCCTTGACGAGCGGATCGCGATAGGAGGGTTCGCCGAGGACGCGGGCTTGAGCCGAATGCGGTCCGAGGATCTTGGTCACTTGCAGTTGGGCTTTCTGTTCGGCCTGCTCGACATTCAGTTCGTTGACGTCGACGACGCCGAACTGAACACCCACGCGGAGCGCATCGGCGCTGCCCAAGTTGATCAGCACCATCTCGCCGGGCGGGATGACGTAGGCGATTTCGCCTTGAACGTTCTCGAAGCGATCGGTGCGGATGCGGTTCAGTTCCTGCAATTGCGTGTCGACGATGCCTTGCAGCGACGAGACCCGGTTGGTCAGCGTCGTCTTTTCGTCGGCGGCCGATTTGCGGACCGCGGCGAGCGTGGTGTTGGCCTTGGCGAGTTCGTCCTTGGTCTCCTCGCCCATCTGCTTCATCTTGTCGCGATCGGACAGGAAGTCCGCGTTCGCTTTTTCCAACTCGCCAATCTTGGTGTCGCGGACCTGCTCGGCTTGGGCTTGGGCTTTGCGGGCGTTGTCGACGTCGGCGGCGGATTGGCTGCGGACGGTCAACGCTTCGGTGCGAGCGGCACCGTACTGTTCGTTGCGGGAGCGGACCGCGTCCAGCAGGTATTCGGGGATTGCGCCGTAATTGCGGTTCTGAGCGTCAACCTCGGGTCCCAGGACAGCCATGTGGGTGTCGAACTGGGCGAGGATCGCTTGCATGTCGGTATCGCCACCGACGCTGGACCGCAGCGTCTCGAACTCGGCGTCGCTGAGGGCCCCTTGGCCCATCATCGCTCTCATCAGGGTGATCCGGTCGTTGCTGGTCCGCAGGTCGTTTTGCAGGTTGGTCAGTTGCCCCTTCACCCGCTCCGCTTCGATCGAACTGGTGCTGCCCCAACGGTACAGCATGAAGCTTAGCGCCAGCGACAGCACGAGGAAGATCAACGAAGTGATCATCGCGCCCCGGATAAACGAATCGTCACGAGCGGCCATGAAATGTTTGCCCTGAAAGATCCCGAAGATGAGCCCAACAGACGTACGAACACAAAATCACGGGAGTTCGCGCCGGAGGCGACACCTCTCCGCGCGACACCGCCGCCCGACCGCACGTTACTCTATTTCCCGTCAAAGAGTATTCTACCTTGCGAGGGGCGAAATCGCACGTTTCCGCCGAAATGTTTTCGCGGCTTTCCCCTTTTTTCGGTCGATCACGCTGACGCCACCGGCCCAGCCCGACCCCCAACCGATCTCGCGGCAACTGGTGGATCATGCCTTCACGGCCTCATTCCGACGCCTC
>DITY01000269.1:11765-16996 GCA_002422955.1 Planctomycetaceae bacterium UBA6172 | reverse complement strand
TTGTCGACAGTCGTGTGACCACGGGGGGCGACCTGGCGGTCGGAGCGCGGAATTCGGCCGCGATCGATGCCACGACCAACAGTTCCACTTCCACGGGCGCTCAAGCGGTCGGTGCCACACTGGCGTTCAATACCGTCGGTTGGGAAGCGCAGAATGTCCTGTTCGCGACGATCGATGCACTGATCGGCACCGATATCGGTGTCGAAAATCCTGCCAAGGCCTCGGCCTACGTACTCAACACCCCGCTCGACGCGTCGGGCCAGATTAGCGTTACGGCGACGAACGACGCGGCCTTGAACGCGACGCTTTCGAATGCGGCTTCCTCGCAAGCCTCGGCCCTGTTCGGCGCCGCGGGGGCGGCGGCCAGCATGCTGTTGGCCAGCAACATGGTCAGTGGTGGTGCGGAAGCCTGGATCGAATTTAAGCCGGTGTTTCGGAGCGGCGAAGGCACGCGGACCGTCGCCTTCGGCGATGAGGTGGAGTTGTCGGTGACGCACTCCGCGGGAGGAAGTCCCGGGAACCTGTATCGCTACGTCGGCTCGTCACCCGCCACCCTGAACCTCGGAACGACCAACTACTTGTCGGCCGCTTGGCAGCCGGTGAGCCGCCAAGTTGACTCCGACGCGGGGCTTAGCATCGACGCGCAATCCAATGCCGGGGTCTTCGCGAACGCGAAACTCGTGTCGTCTTCGGTAACCAGCAACAATGCCGGGATGACGGTGCTGGTCGACATGGCGCAGGCGTTGGATGACGCCCCCTTTGACGACTTGAGCAGCGCGGGCGAACGAGCCATCCCGTTTGGCTTTGTCGTGCGTCTGGCCAATGACCATACCGCCGGGGGTGACCCAGGGAGCCGTTACCGTTACCTGGGAAGCGAGCGGATCGTCGACCTGGCCAACGAGGATTACTCCGACCTCGGCTATTGGGATGAGATTTCAGCCACGCGATACGTGCCGGATGATCAAAATCTGACGACCTCCGATTCCGTCGCGATTGGAGGGTTGGTGGTAAGGAACGACGTTCGCAGCGCCGTCGACGCCTACCTGCGGGACGCGCATGCCCTCGTGGCCGGTCCGCTCTCGGTGCGATCGCTCGAGTCCGCATCGATCCTTGCTAACATCGACAGTGAAGCGGAATCGTCTGGGGGAAGCTTGTTCGGACAAGGACAGAGCCTGGCGATCAACGGGATTATCGCTACGAACCTCGTGCTCGCCTCCGCCGAGGCCACGATCACAGGCTCGGACGTGACCACGACCGGGTTGGTCGGTGACGTCTCGGTCACCGCCATCAACGACACCTTCATCCGCGCGCGAACGATTGCCAGTACCGTGTCTCGGGGCCAGGGCGTGACCGGCACCTTGGCGATCAATACCGTCGGCTGGGAAGCGCAAGACCTGTTTTCACAAACGCTCGATACCTTGGCGGGTACGAACGTCCTCGGCACGCCGCGGCCGGTCCGGGTCGTGGCGGAGATTATCGATTCGACCGTCACCGCGAGTCGCGACGTCGCGACGGTGGCCGAGACGCGGGCCAACATCCGGTCGTTGATCGGCAACGACACGGCTTCCAAGGCCGAAGCGATCATCAATGCCAACAGCCTGGCGGTGGGGACTGTCTTAGCGACGAACCTGGTCAACAGCGAAGTACTGGCTCGCATCCGTTCGACAAGTGACGTGCTGAGGGCGGTCGCCGCGGGCGGTGAAATCGTCGTGTCCGCGACCGGTGAGGCCCAAGTCTTCGCCAACACGAAGCTATCGGCGGTCTCGTCCAGCACGAACATGGCGGGGCTGAGCTTGGTGGCGACCGCGATCGCCGAACAGGGTGGTGTCGATTTCACCGACCGGTCCGGGAGCCGCTTCGTCGCTTCAGGCGATCTGGTCCGGATCGATGACTTCGACCATTCGACTTACGACGTCGTTCCGTCGCTGGCGGCAGGCGCTCGGGTCCGGATCGAGTTCGATGGTCCGGGTGTGGCCGCGGGAGACATCTTCGAGTACGTCGGCGTGGAGGATTTGACGGCACCCGAAGGGATCGAACTGGATCGGCAGGACTTCACTGACGCGACGCGTTGGCGGAAGTTGTTGGCAGCGGCGGGCGAGATCTATCGATTTGTCGGCTCGCCTTCGCAGCGGAATTTGGCGACTGAGAACTTTCTGAACACGTCGAATTGGGCCCCGCTCGCCTCACTCAACCCGACCGATGCGATTCCCGGACTGAGTCTCAACATCAGCAATTCGAACTCGGCATCGTTCGGTGGTCTGGTCGTCAGGAATGAGGTTCGGGATCGGGTGATCGCCGAATTGCTGAAGGTCGCGGCTACCGCCGCCGGTTCGATCTCGGTCGTGGCGGATGAGCGGACGGGGATCGAAGCCCAGAACGTCAGCACCGTCACGTCCAGCGGCGGGAGCGCCTGGGGCAGCGGGCTCTCGCTCGCGGTCAACGGGATGATCGTCACCAACGCGGTGCTGTCCGAAGCGGAATCGACGGTCACCGACGGCAGCCTCACGGCGGGGGGACTCGGCAAGGTCTCGGTCGTCGCGGCGAACGATTCGCGGGCCGTGGTTTCGAACCTCTCGACGACCGAAGCGAACGGGTATGCGATCGGCGTGACGCTGGCGTTCAACTCGATCGGATTCCTGCCTTCGAATATCCTGTTCAATTCGGCCGATGCGTTGGTCGGGACGAATTTGGCGTCGCCCGTGCCCGCGGAGGCGATCGCGCGGATCGCTGGGGCCACGGTCAACGCCGGTGCCGGGATCGAAGTCATCGCCGATAACCGGTCGCTCATCGAGTCTCGCATCCGAAACGCGGGGGTGGCGATCTCCGCAACGCCGGCGGGTGGCAGCACGACGGTCAATGTCGGGGCGATCATCGCGATGAACCGCGTGGCCGCCAGCGCCCATGCCGATCTCAGTGTCGATGACATCGCGCGGCCGGGGACCGGAGACCTGGTGGTGGCCGCCACCGACGATGCGAAGGTCTTGGCGGACGTTCGCCAAAGCTCGGTTTCGATCGGTGTCGGTCTTGGCAGCTCCTCTGGCGTCGCGCTCGGGGTCACCTGGGCCCGCAACGAGGTCGACAACAATGCCCTGGCGACGCTGACGGACGCCGGAACGCAGGCCGCTCCGATGACGCTGGCGGAAGGTGACTTGATCGTCCGCGTGTCGCGGCAAGGCTCCATCGAAGCGGATGCGCGGACCACCACGGTCGGCGTCGCGGCGGGACTCGGGAGTGGTGTCGGGGTCAGCGGCGGCGGCACGGTCGCCATCAATCAGTTGACCGGCAGCGCCAAGTCCGCGATCCGTAGCAGCGTCATTCGGGTGCTGGCCGGGGAAGTCGCGGTCACGAGCGAAAACGACGCGTCGATCGGCGCTCGCGTCCATACGGTCTCGGGCGCGTTGACGATCGGCACGGGCAGTTCACCCGCGTTCGGGATCGGGATGTCGGTCGCGGTGAATAACATCGGCTGGCGGCAGGTTAACGCCGCGCACCATCACACGAATCGGACCCAGCCGGCGACGCTGGCCACGGGGCAAACGGTAAAGATCGAAGCCGGGCCGTTGTACGGCAACGTCTATCGCTACCTCGGCACGACGACCAGCGTCGCTTCGGAGATCCGTTTGGGAGAAGAGAACTATCAGGATTCGACCCGTTGGGAACTGATCAGCCTTCAGGCCGCCGAGCATTCGACCGCGGCACAAATTGACGGTTCGCTCGTCAATGCCAGTGGGCTGCTGACCGTCACGAGCCGGGGGACATCCCAGATCGATTCGGAGGTCATGGCGGGGGCGGTGGCGGTGGGAGCCGGATTGGGCAACGGTTTTGCGGTCAGCATCGGCGGCGCGATCTCGGTCAACAGGATCGCCAGCGGCGTGCTGGCCGAAATCGCTAACTCCCCCGCGATTCAGGCGGGGGCCCTGGTGTTGGGGATCGCGGCCAGTGCGATCCGGGTGCGGGCGGAAGACGCGAGCAGCATCACCGCCGTCACCGGCGCGGCCGCCTTGGCGGCGTCGCTGGCGGGCGGGAGTGCGATCGCCGGTTCGATCGGCTTGTCGATCGCGGAGAACCGGATCACCGGAGGGGCCAAGGCCTTGATCACCGCCGCCGGCTCGGTCGAGTCGAAATCGGGTGGGCTGGACGTGGTGGCGATCACCCGTGCCGTCCCGTTGCTGGAAATCAACCTCGCGTCGCGTGGCCTGACGGTCGAGATGCTGGACGACGCCTCGCGGCAGGACGATGACAACGGATCGACGGCCGGGGTCAACGAGCAGTCGATCGATGCGAACGCGGACGCGATCATCCTGGACAAGATCGCCACCGCCGCCACGGCGGGGGGCATCGAATTGCCTTTGGTCGACACGCTCCTCGGCGGATGGACTTTCGGCAGCGCCCAAGGTGCCGTAGAGCTCAAGGTCGGGCAGACGGTGAGGTTGCAAGAGGGCTATCGCGGAGGCGGGATCGGCGGACGTGTCTATGAGTACCTCGGTACCCCCGCGACGCTGGATCTGAAGTCGGAAAACTATGCCAACGCGACGCGATGGCGAGCGGTGACCCCTAAGATCAAGCTGACGATCCTCGAGCCTGGGAAGTCCTGGTTGTTGATCGCGGCGGACGGGTCGAGTTACACGCTGAGCATTCCCGCGGGCAAGCCGGGCGTGCTGGAGCTGTCGCGTACCAACGTGCAATCGGTCACCGTCGCCGCCGCGTTGGGGATCGCGCTGGGCGGCTCCAACGGGCTGGCGCTCAGTGGCGCGGGGGCGAAGGCGACCAACGACGTGCGGACCGACACATTGGCCAAGATCGAACGCAGTTCGATCCGTCAGTTCGGCTCGGCGGCCGCCTCGTCTGTCAATGTGTTGGCGGCCAATTCCGCCGCGATCCAGTCGGCTGTCCTGAGCGCTTCGGCTGCCGCCGGTCTGGGCGGCGGCAACGGGGTCGGCGCGTCGATCGGGGTCGCGATCGCGAATAACTCCATCGGCATGAGCGGCGCGGGGTTGACGGGATTGGGGTCGACGGCCGCGGTCATCGATGACTCGGACGTGGCCACGCCGGGGGACATCGTCGTCCACGCGATATCGGTCGCGCGAATCGGCGCGACCGTGTTCGCCGGATCGGTCGCCGCCGCCGCGGGGGGATCGGCGGGGGTCGCCCTGAGCGGTTCAGGGGTGAGTACCGAGAACCGTATCGGCTCGGTCGTCCGCGCGACCATCGACGGTCCGGCCAGCGGTTCC
>DITY01000269.1:0-11728 GCA_002422955.1 Planctomycetaceae bacterium UBA6172 | reverse complement strand
GTCGGACTCGGCGGGACGGCGGGAGTCTCCGTGTCGGGGGCGGGGGCGGACGTTCGCAACCGCTTGCTGAATCGGACTGACGCGTTTGCCGCAACGAGTGTCATCACCAGCGCCGCCGCGATGGGAGTCACCGCTTCCACCACCGCGGCGATTACCGCCACGGTCTTGACCGCTTCTGTCGGGATCGGCGTTGGTGGTGTGGCTGGCGTTGGGGCTTCGATCGGTCTCGGCTTGGCCCGCAACTGGATCGGCTGGGCNNAACCGAACCGCGTCGTCAAGATCGCCGGTGGGGTGCGGGAAGGTGAGCTTTACGTCTACACCGGCCCCGCGCGCAGCAACGTGATCCTCGGCAAGGAGGATTACGGCAACGCGAACCTCTGGACGCGGGTCGGCCTGACCGGCGGAAACGCGTTCGTCCGCGCTTACTCGAGCGATTCGACCCTCAACGTCGTCGGGTTGCTAGAGGTCCGGGCGATCGCCGACGCGACGATCGCGGCCCAAGTGTTGGCCGGCTCCGTCGCTGCCGCGGGGGGAACGGTGGGCGTGGCCCTCAGCGGCGTCGGAGCGACGACCGAGAATCGGATCGCGGCCCAGGTGCTCGCGTCGATCGATGGGGACGGTGCGGCAGGGGTCAAGGCGGCCGGCATTTCGGTGGCGGCCCGCGATACGTCGACGATCGACGCCTTGACTGGCGCGGCTTCGGTCGCCGCCGCGTTCGGCGCGGTGGGAGGTTCGATCTCGATCGCCGTAGCGCTGGCCTTCAACGAAATCGACAATGACGTCCGTGCGGCGATCAAGAATGCGGACCAGGGAGTGTGGAGCACGAGCCAATCGCTGGATGTCCTAGCGACCGAGTCGGCCACGATCCGTTCGCAGACCGGGGCCGCGTCGATCGCGATCGGCGGGGGGGCGATCGGGGTGGCGCTCAGCGGAGCGGGGGCGAACGCGTCGAATGTCGTCCTCAGCGACGTGCAGGCCTCCGTTTCGGATAGTCGCATTCGTTCCGCGGCTGACATGTCGCTGCGCGGCACCAGCGAGGTCTCTGTCGAATCGTTGGTGCTCGCCGGAGCCGCCTCGGCTGCCGTCGGCGGCGTCGGCGTCGGGTTGGCGATCGGGGCTTCGGTGGCTCGCAATCATATTGGGTACGACGCGGCAGGCCGCTCCGCCTCCGGCTTGGTCGAGGCGAGGATCCTGCGGTCCGAGGTGCTGGTCGATGGTGACTTGACGCAAGCCGCGTTGGCCGAGAACTCGGTTCGCTCCGATGTCGCCGCCGGCGCCATCGCGGCGGCGGTCGGGGTCGTCGCGGCAGCTGGCGCTGGGGCTGGCGTCAGCACCCAGAACCTGATCGGTCAGACGATCCGCGCGTACGTCGACGGTCAACTCGGCCAGGGGATCCAGGCCTTCACGACCCACCTGACCGCAACCGACTCGTCGGAGATCGATAGCCGTTCCGGCGCGGCCGCGGTCGCCGGCGCGATCGGGATCGGCGGCGCTGTCGCCGTCAGCGTCGCGCTCGCGGAAAACTCGATCACGAACACGGTCGAAGCCTATGTGCTCAACACGACCGTGGGGACTCAGGCCGATCACCCGACGCCGAGCGGGACACATTCGCTGGCGGTCGGAGACCGGGTGCGGACCGCGTCTGGCAAGGTCTATGCGTTTCAGGGGGTCGGGGGCAACCATACCAGCGGCCCCACGCCGCTAGTCGTGAACACCAACGAAACCGTGACGGTCTCCGCGGGGCATACCGCGGGCGGGGTCGTCGGGCAGGTCTACCGGTACCTGGGTCGTGCGGATGACCACTTTTCCTCCTGGGGCAGTCGCTCGGTATCGCCAGGGCAGCGTGTCCGCCTAGCCCCGTCCATTGATGCCACCTTGGGTGTGCCCGGAGCCGTTTACCGGTTCTTGGGAACGTCCACCGAGACGATCAACCTGTCGACGGAAAATTACGCCAACGCCGCTCGTTGGCAGGACGTGACCGCCATCAACCTCGGCCTCGAGAATTTCGCCGACACTTCGGTTTGGGAGAATGTTAGTCGGGTCAATCTGGCTTCGCAGGATTTCGGGAACACGACGTTCTGGTTACCGGTCGCCGGGGACCTCGAGATTCACGCTAACGCTTCGGCCACGATCGATGCCTGGTCCGCCTCGGCCGCATTTTCCGGCGGCTTATTCTCGGCCAGCGGTGGCGGCGCGAACGCGCTCAATACCGTCAACTCGGTAACACGAGCCTATGCCAAGGGCGCGACGCTGACGATCAGCGGGGACGTGACGATCGACGCCAGCGAAGAGACGACCTCGAACGCGACGGTAGGTAGCGCCAATGTCGCCGTCGGAATCATCTCGATCGCGGCGGGCGGAGCGGTGGCGCGGCTGAACTTCAACCCGACGGTCACGGCGTTCATCGACACGTCCACGGTCCGCGCCGAAGACGTGAGCGTCAACGCCACGAGTTCTCCGGGCGGTGAGGGGATCGCATTCGGGTTGAACGCCGGGACCCTCGCGGTCGGCGCCTCCGTCGCCCAGGCCCAGGTGACCCCCAACGTCTCAACTTATGTCGGCGGAACGCTCCAGGCCACGAACCTCCGTGCCACGGCAACCGTCGTCCGACCGGAGTCCGGGCCGGGGGTCAGCGTCACGACGTTCGGATCGACCGGCGGCTTGATCGGTGTCGATTCGACCACTTCGCGGATCGATCATGGCGGGACGGTGACCAGTTCCGTGCGGCCGGGTAGCGTCCTCACCGTCTCCGGCGGGACGACGATCGAGGCGAGCAGTTTCGCGAACCATGCCGCGAAGGCCGACAGCTATGCCTTGGGATTGCTGGCCGCGGGCGTCAGTTCGGCAAAGCTTGATGCGAACGTCAGCGTTTCGGCTTACGTCGGTGACTTCGCGACCGTCGTCGGTGGTGACCTAACGGTCCGTGGTGTTCGTGACCACGTCCAGTTCGGGCACACAGTGGCGGGGAGTGGTGGCGTGCTGGCCGGTGCCTCGGCGTCGGTCGTCGTGAACCAGAACGGGGCGACCGACGCCTTCCTCGGGAACTCGGTCGTCGGCAACCTCGTTGGTGGGTTGGCGATCGCTTCGGTCGCGACGACGGAGGCGAACGGCAAGGTCGAGTCGATCAGCGGCGGTCTGCTCGCGGGGGCAGGGGCGTCGATCGACATCCGTGTCGACACACCCGTGACGACGAAGGTCGGGAGTCATGCCAGCGTTCAAGCCGACTCGATCGAGCTGGATGCGGCTGCGAAGTTTCGCAAGCCGAACATCGGCAACAACATTTCCGGCGCCACCGGGGGATTGGTCAGCGGGGCCAGCGCACGGAGCGTCACGGAGCTTCGGTTCAATACCAATGTGATCGTCGATGGCAACGCGACGTTGACCGGCACCGATGCGGAAGGCGACGGCGTGTTCGCGATCCGGGCGCTCAACGACATCCGTGGCTACGACAAGGTCACGTTCACGACCGGAGGGGCGATCAGCGGCGCTGGCGCCGACTCGATCGTTCGCACAACCGCGGATATCGCCGCCGTCACCGTGGGTGCGGCGGCGGTACTGAGTTCCACTGGGGACATCGTTGTTTCGGCTCGCGGTACCGGAGAAGTCGACACCAACACGAACGTCGACACGTATGGCGTCGCGACCGTGGCGGTCGCGGAGACGACGAGTGACATTCGTCCGACGAACAGCATCAACTTCCTTTCCGGCGCGAGGGTTCAAGCCAGCGGCGACCTGCTCGTCTCGGCGGGAACGGACACCGACTTCAATCGCGACGCTTACACGATGCGGTCTCGCGCCGACAGTTTCGCCGGCAGCGCGATCCCGATCGATAGCATCGACGCCCGATCGAATCTGGTTCAGACCAACACGATCACCGTCTCCAGCGGAGCGATTCTGCTGAGCGCTCGCGACGTCAAGTTGCACGCCGAACGTTTCGGCTATGCGGACATGACCGCCAGGGCCAAGGCGGTCAACTGGGCCAGCGCAGCCACCGACGCGTTGAATTCCGCTTTGGGGGGATCGGAACAGTATGCCGGCAGCGTTCATAGCTCCGCCACCGGTCGGGTGATCGTCAACGGCACCGTTCGCACCGGGAGCAACCGCCACGTCTCCCTGACGCTGGGCAGCAAGACGGCTGATGGGCAACCGACCGGGTGGGATCTCGAGACGGGGCTGGTGACCCAGATCAACGCCAGCGAGGGGGTCACGTTGTCCCAACGCAGCACGACGCTGCAGTCGACCCAACAGCAATTTCTCGTCGACGCGCGGACCAACCTGGCGCTGTATGGCGCGCGAGACGCGGTGCTGAGGAATTTTTATCAGTCCGAGATCAACCGGATTGGCGCGGAACTCGTCGCCGCCGGGTTGGGCGAGTACGGAGACGACGGCCAGGTCCGCTTCCTCCAGGTCGATGCCATGAACGTCGATGTCAAACCGGTTTGGGCGCAAGCCGGGATGATCGACATCCGGGCTTCGGAACTGGCCGGCGCGGGGGTCATCGATCCTCCGGGCGACGCGTCGATCACGATCACGAACCACACGCCGGCTCAACTGACCATCCTGGGGGCGACGATCCCGGAGATGAACGGCGGTCTGTACATCAACGGTGTGATCGCATCGACGAACGCCGCGATCAACACGATGCTCGGTCAGGCCTCGGCGCAATTCGCGACGATCACCCCAGGCGGCTATTCCCTCGACCCATCGGGGAACACGATCCAACCGCGGATCGAAATCAAGAACACGTTTCAGGACCGTGACTTCATTTCCCCCCCGTCCGTATCGATCACCTATCCCGATCCGGCGATCGTGATCGCGGGGGACGTGACCAATTACAGCGGCGATTTCTCCGCAACCGCCAGCGGCAGTTCGGACATCATCGTGCGGGCCAGCATCCGGGCGGCGAACGTGACCCTGCAAGCCGGCGGGTCGGTGTTCATCGACGGCTTGACGAGCTACCACGTCGGCGGTGACCCCTACGGTCGCCTGAAAACGTTGGGCACCGGGATCACGGCCTATAGCTCGGCCGCGGCGGACTCGAAGATGAACGAGACGACGTCCGTCGTGAGTCTGCTCGGTGACAGCGTGACGATCGGTGCCGAGTTCATCAATTTGAACGGCAAGATCCAGAGCGGGAAGGAAGAGTACGCGCTGACGCTCGGGGCATCGACCACCACGGAAATCGCCACCATCCGCCGAACGGCCAGTGACCGATACACACGGCTCTCCGCTTCGAACAGCGAGTTCACCGTGTTCTACGACCGAGTGGAAAATAAAATCGTAGTCCGCGAGGTCCGCGTGAGTGGTGGCCGGGTCTCTCTGACCGGGCATTTGATGAACACCGGCAAGGGTGAGATCAAGGTGCTCAGCGGCTATGGCAAGATCACGATCAACAACGAAACCGCCTACGACATCGCGATCGAACGGCTGGACGTCTCGCAGCGCGGTGGCGGGACGTTGCTGTTGCAAGACAAGGCGAAAGGAACTTCGCAAAACCCGGCGGTGACGCTGTATTCACCCGATGTGGCCGGCGCCTTGGCACCCGTCGATGGGTCCTACACGCCCGCCGCGAATTGGCGGTACGGCTTCTCGGTCGGCATGAAGACCGCGACCCGGACCACCACGACTTACGGATCATCTTCCTGGCTCGGCGTGGACGCGTTGGCCGCGGATCCCAAAAACATCCGCAGCGGGCCGCACGTCGAGGTCCTGTCGCAACCCGTGCTTTCGCCGGCCGGGACTTACTTCTTCAAGAGCGGTTCCGATCAGGGGGTGTACACGTTTGCCACCAGTACGACCACCAACGAGCGCAATCGATACCTGATCGACCAGTGGCAGACCAAGACGTGGTACGGCAAGAAGACGAACTATCAAAAGTGGGTCGACGAGATCAAACAGGAGACCGTCGGCACGCACTCTTTCCGGGCGAACAACCCGATCACCATCGATTTCATGGGGGCGAACGAGGCTCAGGTCCGGGTGAACTCCAAGTTCGGTGGTCGGATCCTGATCGAGGGGCCGATTCTGAATACGACCGGAACGACAACCCTCGATACCACGGCCAGCATCGTCCAGACCAACCAGGGAGATGCGGTGGGCGGCAGGCGGGTGGTCCTCAACGCGGGCGGTAGCATCTCGGGGGTCCGAACCAACCTGTCGGACGTCCCCAACAGCGGGCTGCTCGCGACGGCCGCCGGTGCGATCAGCATTACCGAGGTCTTCGGGGATCTGCCGATCGAATCGGTGACCTCAACAGCTCGCGGTGACGTTCAACTCGTGGCCCAAGGGAACCTGTTTCCGGTCGCCAACTCCACGACCGCCCACGTTACCGGGGGAGGACTCTTTTTGCAGGCCGAGACGGGATTCGTGGGCTCGCTCGCCAGCCCGTTGAAGATCGACGCGGGCAGCTTGGTCACCCACAAGCTGAAGACCCTGGCCAAGGGGGATATCTACCTCTCCGAGATCGCCGGCAGCTTGCGAGTCGACCAGGTCCTGTCGGACACGGGCGACGTTTGGCTGGAGATCGTTTCCGGGAACTTGATCGACGCCAACGATGCCGCGGTCCGAGACGAGCGGGCTTACGGCGAGTTGCTGAACGGGGTCTGGAAGGATCTGGAGCTGACCGCCGGTACCGGCGCGAACCAGAAGGTCGAGACGACGCTGCGGACCTTTGCCGTCAGCAAGGAAAATGAATATAAGACCTATTGGAATTGGCGAGCGGGTCTTGCCGATGCCGCCGCCGATCGGCTGCTCGCCGCCGCGACGGTCGCCGATCACGCATTGACGACCCAGCAGCCGCACGCCTTGACCGTTGGCCAGGCGGTGGTGCTGCTCGGCGACGCGCTGCCCAGCCCCTTGGTCGGTGGGCAGACTTATTTCGTCGCCGAAGTGCTGAGTCCCCAGCGGCTGCGACTGGCGGCGACCTGGGGCGGACCGGCGATCAGCTTGTCCGATTCCCTCGACTATTCGCAAGCGGCGGGCGGAACCGCTTTGTTGCGGCCCGTGCCGAGCTATTCGCCGTCCCAGACGATCGATCTGTCGGCGGCCGAGACGACCTTTTACACGGCCCACTACACGGCCGAAGGCCAGTCTCAGGGGCTCAGTGGCGCCGGGCTATCCTCCTACGTCGCGGCCGCGTTGCAGACGCTACGAAACTCCCGGACGGCCCAGTACCATGCGCTTCACGCGACCTTCGCGGGCTATGCGCGAGGCGGTTACGCGGCGGGGGATTTGGTCCGCTCGCGGGTCGCCGATTTCGTCTACACGCTGACCGAATCCGAGGACGCCTCGCTTCGCGGCAGCATCAAGATTTGGACGGAAGAGGAATTGCTGTTTTCGTTCAGTGCCGGGGTGATGTCCGAGGTAACGGACACGCAGACGACCGAAGAGGACGACAACCTGTTCGGTCGCATCGTGACGATCCGGGCGAACTCGGGTGGGGTGGGGACCTACACGGCACCGATCACGATCGACCTCACCCAGACGCCGCTGCGGCTGACGAGCGACGAGCGGGTCGCGTTGTCGGCGGCCGAGCGTTCCGACATCGTTTTCGTCGCCGGTCGGGTGGTCTCGGGGGGGATGAACTTCCAACCCGATGCGTCGACCGGTGACCGGATCGTTCGGACGGACGGTGGCAACTGGGTTAGCGATGGTTACTTCGCGGGGATGCATGTCCGCGTCGTGACCACGTCGCGGAACGCGACCCCGGACAGAACCTTCTGGCAGATCGCCTCGGTAACCGCCAGCACGTTGACGCTGACGCAAAAAGGCTTGCTGGTTGCGGAAACCGGGCGGCAGGCGACCATCACCCAGGTCGCGCTCAACCCGCGGACATCGGCAGCGACGTTGACGGCGATCGAGGTGGCCCAGCGTGACGATGTCGACATAAGCGCGACGGTGAAGCTGAACGTCGCCGCGACCGGTCCGGTGTTTATCGGTTCGGAGGTCGATTTCAATCTCGAACGGATCCAGACCTCCGGCATCCTGGCCGTGAAGACGGGGAGCGGCATCTACAACGGCTCCGGTACCCAATTGGCGATGATCGTCGCGAATTCGACCGTCTTGGAGGCGGCGGATGGTCCGATCGGGACGCTGACGCATCCGATCCGCATGGACCTGACCGCTGGCGCCTCGTTCGCCGGACGCGCGAAGGACGATGTGATCGTCATCGAGCATTCCGGTTCGCTGCTGATCGACACGATCTACAGCCAGCAGGGCTCGATCGACCTGACGACCTTGTCGGGTTCGATCCTCGACAACGGGAATAATGACCTGACCGATCTGAAAGCGGGTGTCGATATTCGGCTGTCCGCTACCGGTGGTGATATCGGCGAACTCGATGACCGTTTGGACATCGACCAGGGTGAGTCGGGGGTCCTGCGGGCGATCGCGACCGGTGGGGTTTACCTCTGGGAAACCTTCGGGAACTCACGCATCGATCTGATCCAGGCCGGCGGGAATGTCATGCTCGACACCCACCTCTCGATCCTGGACGCCTACGCGTCGGAAGTCGACATCCGCGGCAACTCGATCACCTTGAACGCATTGTTCGGGGGGATCGGCCAGGCGGGCAACGAACTCGATATCGATACCCGGTTCGGCACTCCCCAGGCCGGCCATCTGACGGCGTCGAGCCTGTACGGGAACACCTACATCAACGAGATCGCGGGCGACCTGTATGTCAACACGATCAGCACCGATCCCGACTCGTATGCCTTCATTTCCGCACTCGCCGGTCGGTTGTTGGATGGTCGGCTCGACTTGTCGACCAAAAACATCCTCTCGGGCAAGGTGTACCTGTTTGCCGCTCAAGACATCGGCACGTCTTCACAGCCCTTGACGACCCAGATCAGCAATGTCGAAGGCAAGTCGACCTCAGGTAGCACCTATCTGCGGAACACCGGCCACTTGGAGGTCGGCGGCGTTGTCCCCGGCTCGGCACAGGGCTTCGAATCGGGTGCCGCGGTCGTCTTGCACGCCCAAAGCCCGGTGACGATCAGCGAAAGCATCACTTCGGCGTCGGACATCCTCATCACGGCCAATGAGAGCGTCTTGAATGTCGACCACGTCACCGTCCAAGCGGGTGTGACGGTGACATCGCTCGGTGGGAGCATCCGGATCAAAGCCGGCGACAATGTTTATCTGATGTCAGGTGCTAGCTTGGTCGCCTATCGCTTGTTGGAGATCTTCGCCGACGCCGACAGCCTGGATAGCTTCGGCACTGAGATTCTGATCCACGCGTTCCTGTCGGCACCGCTGATCCATATCCGGGGCGGTGACCGGGACGATGTGGTCGAATTTTCCCAGCAGGCTAGCCTGGCTGGCATCGCGATCGTCGAAGGGCGGGGCGGTAACGATCGCATCAGCTCGGCGATGTTGAACGGCTATCTCGATCCGCTGATCGTGTTCGGCGACTCGGCGAGCGTGGTCTACGACGCGGCGACTCGCGTACTCACCTCGGCCACTTCGGTTGCTGCTGCCGTGGCCGCGCAGGACACGTTGAGCAACTTGGGTGGTATGGCGCTGATGATCGGCGGGGCCGGGGCGGATTCGATCACCGGCGGTGACGGTTCTGACTGGGCGGTTGGCGATGAGGCGGTGGTCACCTTCGGCACGCATTCGTCGTCCGACGTGCTGAACCGGATCGTTGCCGTGGCATCGCTGGAAAACGGCTTCGGGACGGCGGACGTGATCGCCGTAGGGGCCGGGACGAATTACGTCATCGGCGGACTGGGAGGCGATACCATTTCGGCAACCCAAGGTGTCAATACGATTTTGGGCGATGAAGGCCGAATCGTCGTCGCCGAAGATGGTACCTTCGTTTCGGCGGAAAGCCTGTTCCCGACACGCGGGGCCGCGGATCTATTCACCCTCGGTTCCGGAACCTATCGGGTCATCGCGGGTGCCGGCGACGAAACGATCACGGTCGGTCCGGGTTCGAATTTCATCGTCGGGGATGCCGGTCGGATCGCGGTCGGGGCAGACGGGAAGACGACGATCGAGTCGATCGCCCATCAGGTCAGCGGTGTCGATACGGTCACGGTCTCGGTCGGTTTCAATGTCGTGATCGGGGGGAGTGGGCGTGACATCATCAACGCCACCGCCGGCGCGACCGTTGGGGGGAGCCAACCGGTAGCTTATGTCCTGGGCGATAACGGAACGATCCTGCTCGCCGCTGATGGAACGCTCTTGTCGATCGCCAGCGTTTCGGGGGACAGCTATGGAGACCGGGACACCATCACGCTGTCGAACGGCATCAATGCCGTGATCGGCGGACGGGGTGGTGATACCATCACCGCGGGCGGTGGTACCAATACGATTCTGGGCGATGACGGTGTCGCCAACTTCTTCGCCAACGGTGAGCTCCGACTGATCGAAACCCTCAACTCCGGCGAAGGCGGTGACGACTCCATCACGCTTCAAGACGGGCTCAACACCGTCGTGGCGGGAGCCGGATCGGATTCGATCTTGATGGGCGGCGGGAGGAACTTCGTCCTCGGTGATGAAGGCCGCGTCGAGGTCGAGGTCAATGCGCAAGGTCAACGCACCGGCATCACCCTGATCACCTCGCTGAACGATAGCGTAGGCGGGGCGGATGACGTGCGAATCGGGGCCGGCTACAACGTGGTTGTCGGTGGAGCACTGGGAGATACGATCGTTGTCAATGGCACGGCCGAACAGGCGAGCGCCGTTGTGATCGGGGATGCAGGGAGCATTCGGCTGGGTGCCAACGGCACCTTGCTTCAACTCGAGAGCAAGGAAAGTAGTGAGAGCAATGCGCTCGCGCAGGGGGCATCTGTCATCGATCCGAATCGTCGGTACGACGTCAATGCCGATGGGATGGTCACGCCGCTCGATGCGTTGCTAGTCTTGAACCTGCTGTCCGCCCAGGGGGCTCCCAGCGTCCGTGTCGCGAAGTCCAGTCTGCCTCGAGAACTGGCGTCAGATGTCAACGGCGACGGTTCGGTGACCGCTTTGGATGCACTGGCCGTCATCAATCATTTGGGACGGCAAGGGGGAGCGACCGTCAGTATCAGTCCGTCATCCGGCAAAGTCGTCGGTATGGCAACCGCCGCGGCCGACACGATCACGCTCACCAGCGGCACCAACGCGGTGATCGGTGGTGCCGGCGCGGACCTGATCACGGCGGGTGGTGGTCGCAACACGGTGCTGGGGGATGATGGCCGGGCCTTCTTCTTCGCCAACGGTGACCTGCGGCTGATCGAATCGATCAACTTGGGCGTCGGGGCGGACGATCGGATCACGTTGCAGGACGGGATCAACACGGTCGTGGCCGGTTTCGGCGCCGACGTGCTGACGATGGGTGGCGGGACGAACTTCGTGTTGGGCGATGAAGGTCGCTTGGAAGTCCTGACCGACGCCCAAGGCGCGGCGACGGGTAACACCGAAGTCAAGACGCTCAACGGCGGTGTCGGCGGGAGCGACCAGATCGACATCGGCGCGGGGTACAACGTCGTCATCGGCGGGGCGGCGGGCGACACGATCGAGGTCGACGGCGAAGCCGCTGGGGCTCGCGCGGTGGTGCTGGGTGACAACGGCCGGATCCTGCTGACCAATGCCGGGACGCTGTTGGAACTGGAGAGCACCGACTTCGCGCAAGGGGCGGCGGACACGATCACGCTCACCAGCGGCACCAACGCGGTGATCGGCGGCGCGGGCGCGGACCTGATCACTTCGGGTGGTGGTCGCAACACGGTGCTGGGGGATG
>DITY01000285.1:2920-22417 GCA_002422955.1 Planctomycetaceae bacterium UBA6172 | reverse complement strand
CGATCCAGAGTTTCCCGTCAAACGCATACTCCGCCTGCGAATCGCGAGGCTGCCAGCCGGCGGTTCCTTCCATCTTCCAGCGGACCACCGCCGGTTCGTCCGCCATCACCGTGGCCGCCAAACCAGCCGCCCGCGGGTTCGCTAACCCTACCATCACCGCGCAGCAGACCCCTGCGACCGCCCCACTCGCGACCTTGCTCCGTGTTCTCGTCCAACGGCTGGCTCTCATGCAAATGACCCGGTTGATGGCTGGAGGGTGCTCTCGAGACGGTTTCGGCCGATTAACAGAACCCAGGAGCCGCCTCAAGCGAGCGCCTTTCATGGTCAATCAGCGACGGAGCGGCGGCGAACCGCCGATTGGACCCGTGTCCCAAAACGCAAAACCGGATAGTCGGCCCCTAATTGACATTGTGGTGATTTGACCGCAGTGGCTATCAAACTATTTTCGGACAACTGCACCCCGTGACAGGGCTCGCTTTTTACGCGGGGCTCAACACCGGTCGATTTTCCCAGAGCGATGCCCATGCGTGAGTCTACCAACAAAACGGACATTATCATCTCGGGGTTTCCCAAAAGCGGCAATACCTGGGCAGCCCGACTCGTCGCCGAGTTGGTGGGGTGTCCGGTGGTGGGGTTCTGGAGATCTCATCACTTTGAAATCGCCTGCGAAGGTTCGGACCGCGAATCCGAATTCCGCTGCTTCAAATCACACGCGTCACCCGAACAATTGGCGAAGGACGCTTCGGCGAGCCGTGCGAAAACGATTTTCGTGGTCCGAGACCCCCGGGACGTCGCGATTTCAGGGACGGGATATTTCCTAATCTTTCGCGGCAAATTCATGCTCCGAGGAAAGATCCTAAAAGCATTTTTGAGGCTCGTAGGCAAGCGAAATCTGCAAGCCCTGCAGCACCGAAAGGTGATTGAGCCGCTGCTCACCTCCGATCCCTACCGCCTCGACCAGATGATTCGGGCGGTGCTTGAAGGGGCACGGCATATCAGCGGTCCGCTCGCGCTGCCCTGGGCGGAACACACGCGGCCACTCCTGGCGAACGCCCACTTCTTTGTGCGCTACGAAGACCTGCTGTCGCAACCCGAGGTCGAATGTCAGCGGATTCTGAATCACCTCGGCCTGCAACGGTCACCGGAAAAGATTCGAGAAGCGATTCGAAATCAATCGTTCGAGACAAAGCGAAAGGCATTTGCCGAGAACGGAGATCAAGCAAAGGCCGAGTTCCTCCGCGTGGGACGGAGCGAGCAGTGGACCGAAAGGTTGTCGTCGTCACAAATCCGATTGTTCGCCGAATCGATACCTGATGAATTGACAAACCTCGGCTATCCGCTTAGCAAAGCAGTGGCCTAGGAATCATGGCAATCGTCGGCCTGAGGATCGGGCCTTGTCTGATCGCTGACGACAGTGACTTGCCCGTCAATCATCCGAACCTTTTGTTTCGCGATCAGAATCGAAGCCGACACGGCTGATTCTTGATGGTTTCAGGACCCATTTTCAGTCGGCTTAGCAGTCGCTGAAGACCCACGGCACTCGTTGCTTTTTGCATAAAAACTCAGACACTGCTGCGTGCCTGATCGCGAAGCAACCATTCGTGTTCTTCGACTGATCTAACTTTCGCGGCCTGCCCCTCCGCTTATCGCCAATAACGAGAAAAGGAATCCTCCCATGACAATAATCGTTAGCAACCTTAAAAAAGACATCCGAGGAGAAGAGGTATTGCTGACCGCTGACGTCAGTGTGGAAGGGCGCAAAGAAATCTGCGTGATGACCCAGTTTGGTACCCTCCCTTCCCTAATCGACGGCGAAGCCCGTTTCGACGCTTTTGCGCTGATGCTGCTGGCCCCGGCGATGCGGATGCAGCTTCCGCTGGTGATTGAAGGGGAGGTCGACGACTTGCTGCTGTTCAACCTGCAAGGGACGGTCCAGGATCTGATCCGCATAACGCTGCCGGAAACGAAGCCCATCTCTATTTCCGCCGTCCCGCGGTTACCGCAGAAGCAAAAGTCTCTGAGGGTTACCGCGACCGCTTTCAGCGGCGGCATCGACAGCTCGTATGTATTGCTCAAGTGCCGCTCTCAATCGGGAGTTCCGTCGAACTTACACACGGATCTGCTACTACATCATGATATTGGCGCCTTCTCAGAAAGGTCGCACTATGAAGATTCGCTGAAACACGTGCTCACCGAAGCAGATCGGCACGGCCTACCGTTGGCGGGGGTCCGCTGCGACATGCCGAAATGGAACGCACCCTGGCCCTTCGCCCGAGTGCATTCGCTCTGCAATGTGGCGGCGGCCTTGTCCCTGGGCAACCACTTCACCGACTTCGTCTATGCCTCCGGACACAGCATCAGCGAAACGCTCCGTTCGAGGCCTTTCAAAAAGGTTGACGTTATGTACCACCTACTGTTTCCCTCGCTGGAGACGCACGAGCACTCATTTCGCGTCTTTGGCTCCTGCAAAACCCGCACTCAGAAAATGGTCGAGTTGCTGGAGGATGGAAGCTTGACCCATTCGCTGAGCGTCTGCAGTCGGATGCGACGTCGGAACCCCGAGTTTCTCAATTGTGGCACCTGCGGAAAGTGTCTTCGGTTGATCATGCTCGCCGAAGCCCTGGGTAAAAAGGAGCAACTGCGTCACGGGTTCGACCTCGACGCCTTCGAGAGAGATCGGAGTCGCTGCGAACTGAAGTTTCTAAAAGGTGCCACCATGTCGAGCATGGCCGAAAGCGATCGACAACTAGCCAGTCACCTGTCTCAGCACGGTTATCGCTTCCCTTGGCCAATCAAACTATGGCTTGGCCGACTCGCGGCATAATGAACGAATCGGACTTGAGGAACGGCAAATGAATACCTTTCCTATCTCGCAGTCGCTGGAGGTCCGAATCCCGTTTCAGTAGGACTCCGGGCGTCTTCCACCGCGCTAGCTGCCTATTGATTTCCGCCTTCAGCCAGTCACGGCGCGCGCCGCGCCGGCTCAGCTAGCCGGCGCGCGAAAATTCATGCAACAGCGGCTCCATCGCTCTCGGATCGAGCTGGAGTCGATCAGACGAAGGCTCCAGGCCTTGTTTATGGCAAACCAGGCAAGCAACGCCCTCTCGGCAAGCACCTGTGCGTACCTTGGCTTGCCGGCGCCGATCAGTAGGCGCATGATCCGCCCCAGGCTGAAGGCCATCGCCGCACTCAGGTACCGCTTTCGCACCTTATCGATTCCACGGAGCCAAGTTCGGCGCGATCCTCCCGTGTCGCAGAGGTGCGCGAACGTCCGTTCGACGCGCTCACTGCGAAGACGCTGCAGCCGACGCCCCCGATTGCCGTTGGCGTTGCGTCGGTTCCGCCGGTACGAAGCTTCACGGCGAGGCGATTTATCCGTCCAGGTTCGTTTGTGCTGCTGCTTCGGTTCGGGGATGTACGTCCGGACGTCCGATTCGTTCTGAGGTTGATCCGGAATCCATTCGCCGTGGTAACCGTTATCGGCGACCACTTCCTCGACCTTACATCCCGTTTCTGCTTCACGAAGATGCGTTTGCGCCGCGTTGACCGTGTCTTCGATCGTGCTCGTATCGCGTCGATCGCCGTGATAAACCTCCGCGGCGACGATGATCTCCGTCTCCAGATCGACCGCGTTCTCCGCCTTGTATTTCAGGTGAAGGCGTCCGTCCTTCATCTTGCCGATCCGTGAGTCCGGGTCAGTCTCGCTTTCCCACTCGTTGTTGCTGACCTTTCTGCGGGGCTTGCGGCTCTTGACGAAGAGGCGAAGCTGCTCGTCGTCTGGATTGCTGTTGCCAGTCTCCGCCTCGTACAAGCTTCCGCAGGTATTCCCGCCAGTTGTCGCCGTTGTCCTTGCGAACAATGCTCTTGAGCGATGCGTTCGCTTCCAGATCTGTCGCATCGACGCCTAGCGTCTTGCCCTTGAGCAGTCCGTTGTCGGTGGCAGCCTTGAGGATCAACTCGAAGGTCAGCTGGTGCAGTTCTATCGGCAACCGCTCGCGTGGGAGCGACAGCGTTCTATGGTCGGGCGTCGACTCGCGCGGCCCGTATCCGAGGAAGCGGGCCAGCGACCGGCTGTCATCACAGCGCCAGGCAATACCCCGCTGCGAAGAGATGTCTTCGAAGTAGCCGATGAAGATCATCCGGAAGTAGACGCCCGGAGGCAGCCCTTTGCGTCCCGTCGTCTCGTAGTGGGGTTCAGCCGCCTTCTTAAGCTTGCCGTCGAAGTCGATCTTACCGAGCAGCTGGTTGTGTCGGTCGTAGAACGCATTCCTCGGCCCACCGCCGAGTTTATCCGCAGCAACCCAGAACGTTTCCTGATGCTGCCGCTTCCGCTTTCCGAGCGCCATCGCGATCCTCCAATTCAGGTCCGCTCAAGATGGCGCGAGCGCGGAGAAAATCAACACGCTGTTAATTATTGATTTGCCGGTCCTTGGCCTGTCAAGCAACTGCTCGCAGATTGGCATTACCGAACTTACCTATGATTTCCCTCCGTAGATAGCTTTGATAGGCTTCTAGGTCGAATCGATACGCGGAAACGAACAGTTCCAAGTCCTTGGCGTCGAGCAATTTCCCGATAGATAGCGTCGGTAAAGGTCGCTTCGGGTCACGAGTCGTGCCGTAGTAATCCGCGAACTTGAACTCGCCGCCGACCATCCCTTCTTCTGGTGCCAGCCAACCATTGGGAACCCCATACGCGTCTGCGATGATCAGGCCGTGCAGCGACTGACTGAGGATACCACTGCACTGATTGATCGCATCCAAGACCTTGAGCGGATGCCAAGCAGGATCGATGAATAGCGTATCCCGCCCGATCAGCCGCCTACAAACAGCTGCTCGAGTATGATGGGGAATGACCCCGAGACGAAACTGCGCCGTCTGTTGACGTGGAAACAATCGGGCAACGAGCACCGCCGGGTCGCCGTAGTGCCCCGGGTCAAACCCGATCGCCTCAGCCGTTAAGTGGCCACGCAGCGAGACGATCCGAGCAACGGAATCCATCCCCGGCGCCATCCCCGGCGTTAACAGGCCGCAGCCGACGACGACCGACCCTGGGGCTGACGCGTTCAATATGCTGCCAATCCCCAACAGGTGAGCCTCCGATCGGCGAACAAATCGAACCGGCCTGCCGAGCAGCTTCTGAAAAAAATAGGGATTGATGTCATCGCCGAAGTTGGGATGGCCAACGTGCCATCGCAGAGGAAGACTATCACCTCCCGGCCAAACCCATCGCCATTTTCGCAGAGCCTTGGTCAGTTTCCGTCCGAGCATCCCGCAATCCCTGAGCTGGTGTGCCATCCCTGTTCCAGCAGCCCCCAATCGTCAAACGAGTGGAAACGATTCATCGCCGGCATTCCCCGCCACCGCGTGAGCCGAATTAATCAGCCGTTGCAACCGTCATCCAGGAGAGCCTTTAGGCCGCCGCGGCCGATCGACGGCACCAATCACGGACCTGATAACGATAGACGAATCGCTTCCAATCTCGCGATACCTGCGGCAACTGAAAACGCTTTCGCTTTTGCGCGTTGATGACACTCCCACCCAATTCGCCGCTGATCTCTCGAACCCGAGGCGGGGTCAATACCAACACGTCTACACCGTGCAGCCACCGCATTTGAACGAACGTGTCGATCGGCCGATCAAATACCCGCGTCGCCTCGACCAACCGCTGAGCCGCTTGGCGTGTGATCCACTGCGCCATGGCCCTCACCGGCGCAACCTCAGGCCGAACCAACCGATACCCGCCCGACACGGCAAGTTCTTGCCCCCCCCCTATGACGTCGCGTATCTGAAATTGGACATAACTGCAGGGCGGAGCGTATTCGATCCCGAACCGAAACGCTTCTTCAAATCCCGCCGACAAATCGATGTCATCCTCCAGCACCAACGCCCCAGGCAACCCGGCGTCAATGATCTGCTGCCACACCGAGCGATGACTGAGAAAACAACCGATTTCGCCCCGGGTCAGCTCGAACGGGTAGTGAGGCCGATGGAGCCCCTTGCGATACACGTCGGCGACGCTTGCGTCGCTCAAAAGCCTGCCGTCAACCGCGTCCCAGCGGTGGCACGCGATTGGGCACTTCGCGATCACTCGCTGTACATGCTCAAAACGCTCTTCCGCGCGACGCATTGAAATGATGTAGCCAAGCGGGTTCATGACGGAACGATGTCCCTGGGGCATGAGAACGATTCGACAAAGTTGACCGGGGAAATTGACCGGAAATCGCAAGCAGAATCTCGATCGGCGGTTATACCCACGCCTGCCGAATTACGACAAGGTCAGTCTGGCGGTGATCGATTCGGAAAACCTGGTCGTTACGTGACATTGCACTTGAAAAACAATCCCTTACTGGTGTTAACTCAACGCCGCTTGCAAGATATTTCGCCTTCACTATGACGCAATAACAAGCAAAAATGCTCTGGGTAGGTCTTGCGAGACAATCAAATCGAATTACGAGCCGTTAGCTTTCATTAAAATGCAAGCATCTTGCTTTGCTGAGCTGACTGTGGAATGGGCATTAGTACGTTCGACCCGATTGAAAGCGTTGGCGATACTGCTTCGTATATTCCGGACCAGCGCTAATAATCATCTGCTAACGTTTGGCGGTTCCACAATAGAAAGCGAGAGATGCCAATGCGAACTTTCTTAACGGCGGAGCAGAAAGTAGCGATTGTGCGGGAGCACCTGCTCGAAAAGGTCCCCGTCTCAGATCTCTGCGGCAAGCACGGCATCCGTTCCGTCGACTTCTTCAACTGGCAGCGGCAGCTGTTCGAAAACGGCGCCGCCTGCTTCGTGCGGAAAAAAAACGCCGCCAATCAACGCCGCCAGAATGCCACCTCGGAACGGCGGGTCGAGCAACTGGAGACGAAAATCCGGTCTAAAAACGAAGTCATCACCGAACTCCTGCTAGAGCACGCCAAGCTTAAAATGATCACGGGGAAACCTGAAGCGTCGCTGAGTTCCTCATGAACGACGTGACAAAGCTAGCAATTTCGTCCAGGATTGGACGGTGGAGAGCGAATTCACCCAGACCGAACTCTTCAACGGCCTGCATCCCCGGTCTCCCATTTTTCCAAGTGGCCGCGATCGCGTGGCGGGGCCCACGAACACAACGGCAAGGCCGCGAGAGAGCGCTGACCGAAGAACCGCGAGGAGCAGGCCAGTTCCAAACTAGCCAATCATCCACTCATTGACTACCGTCTGTCCTACGTATGGCTTGACGCGAATGTTCTCAATGTCCCCGTCACTGGCGCAAATCGAATGCCAGCTAAGCCGAACTAATGGGACACAAGAACGCGAAACCTTTCAAAAAATCGGTTTCGCACTTTCATCGATGCAACCAATACGGTCTATCCAATTCACCGCATAGCGAACGATGCGATGGGAACTGAGTTTGACACCGTCGACTCAGAATGAATCTCTGGCATCCGTCCTCGCGTGCGCCACCCAATGACTGCCCGTTCATGTTTTCTCTATTCCCAGCGAGTTATGAGTGAGATACGCGAGAGTTAGAGCGATTCTGCTCACTGCAAGGGCGCTTGGGCTGAGACAGGCGTTTCGCATTTACTCACGCTCGCAACCGGGTCAGGAAATTTTACTGAAGTACAGCGACGGCAAGGCTTTGCGTCTACGCAAAGGGACGTCCGATGTGAGGACGCTGTTCCAGATCGGAGTCCGCAAGGAGGTTCAGATGCCGCTGAGGTTTGCGGCTCCACGCATCATCGATGCGGGCGCGAACATCGGACTATCGATTCGGGAATTCTTGAAACAATATCCCCAGGCCAAGGTGGCCGGCATCGAGCCCGAAGTTGGTAATTTCTCGATTCTGGAGCGGAATACTGAGAAGTTCCCCGGCGTACGACTGATTCGAGCGGCTCTTTGGTACCGCGACGAGGTGCTGCATATCGAGAACCCAAGCGAGCAGCCTTGGGGCTATCGGATGAGCCCGGAGAAAGGCGTAGGAGCTGACGTTGCCGGAATGACGGTCGATCAGGTCCTCGAACGCATGGGATGGGATCGTTGCGAAATCCTGAAGTTGGATATCGAGGGTGCTGAACGCGAATTACTTACTCATTCGTCGTCATGGATTGACAAGGTTGATTGCATTCTCGTGGAAACGCACGACCGATTCCAACCCGGTTGCTCTGACGCCGTCGCAAGCATTTCTGATGCTTTCCCTTATCGACTTGTGCTCGGCGAAAAACATCTCCTCAGCCGAATTCCTTTTAATTAGCCTCCCGAAATGGTTCTCGACCGGACCGCGCATCGCGCCGTCTGGCGCGATGGATTCAGGACCAGTAAAATCCCGAGCTCAAGAAAGGATGATCGGGTGCGGCTCATTATCCCCCTGGCCCGCGATAGACGTCGGAGCGGACCAATGGTTTTCAACATCACCGCCAGCATGGCTGTTGCCCACCGCCTTCCCCAATGCTCGGGGAAGACTTGGTAACCTTGCTTTGGCGAATCGACCGATTCGCGACCCCGCCGATCAACCCTTGGGCAGAGCGGCTTCGATGGCCTTGACCAACTCGGCATCATCCGGAGTGGTACGAGGCGAGAACCGATTGATCAGCTTGCCGTCCGGTCCGATCAGAAACTTCTCAAAATTCCAGCTGATCTTGCCGCTGCCGACCGGTTTGGTCTCTTGCGCGGTCAGGAACTGATACAGCGGCGCCGCACCGGATCCGTTCACTTCTACCTTGCTGAACATCGGAAAGGTGACTTTGTACTTGCTGCTGCAGAACTCCTGAATCTGCAACTCGGACCCCGGCTCCTGGCCACCAAACTGGTTGCAGGGGAAACCGAGGACCACGAGGCCCTTGTCCGAGTACTTTTCGTACAGCGACTGCAAGCCGGCGTACTGAGGGGTCAGGCCACAAGCACTGGCCACGTTGACGACCAGGACGACCTTGCCCTGGTAATCGGCTAGGTCGACCGATTTGCCGTCAATCGTCTTCACGGTGCTGCACAGGGCGCAGTCTTTGTCTTCGGCTTTGGCAATGGGGCTCATAGTGATACACAACATCATCAGGGCGAGGATTCGTTTCATCGGGACATCTGGTGGGCAAAAGGGAGGAGATAACCAAGTGCCGCCCATTGTACCGGGCCGGAAAGCGGGAGACAGCCTGGCTGGAGCACGGCTGGCCTAAGCGGGTCGCCGAGCAAACTACACCCACGCGGTAGATGGGTGCGCCGTGGGTACGATCATTCCGCAGGGGGAACAGTTTTTCGGGCGTCCAGCGTGCCGACCACCTCCTGAACACCGCTCGCCCCGAGGCTGCGGATCGCTTCGGGCAGTTCGTCGAGGAGCCGCATCGAGGCCTGAGGATCGTAATAATTCGCCGTGCCGATTTGGATCGCCGAGGCCCCCGCGACCAGGAACTGCATGACGTCATCCAGGTTGGCGATCCCGCCGATCCCGATGATCGGGACCTCGACCGCCGTGCGCACCTGATGGACACAGCGGAGCGCGATCGGTTTGATCGCCGGCCCGCTCATCCCGCCCATGACGTTGCCGAGCATCGGGCGTCGCTTGCGCCAATCGATCGCCATCGCCAACACGGTATTGATCAGGCAAACCGCGTCGGCACCCCCGTCCGCGGCGCCCTTCGCGATCTCGGCGATCGAGGTCACGTTCGGGGTCAGCTTTGCGAGTAGGGGAAGGGAGCAACGGTCACGAACTCGCCGGACGACGTTGCGGCAGGAGTCGGGTGAGGTGCCGAAATCGACGCCCCCGGAAACGTTCGGGCAGGAGAGATTCAATTCGATGGCCGCGACGCCGGGGCAATCGCCGATCCGTTCCGCCAACTCGACAAAATCGTCGGCGGTGCGTCCCGCGATGCTGACGATGATCGCCGTGCCGATCTGGCGCAGGTAGGGTAGGTGGTCCGCGACGAAGGTCTCGACGCCATCGTTGTCGAGTCCGATCGCGTTGAGCAGCCCCGAGGAGACCTCGACGGTCCGCCATGGCGCATTGCCGATCCGTGGCAACGCGGTGATCGTCTTGGGAAGGATTCCGCCCAACCGAGAACAGTCGACGATCCGCTCCATTTCGCGGGCGTAGCCGAAAGTGCCGGAAGCGACCAAGACGGGGTTTTTCAGCCGGAGGCGGCCGAGCGTAACGGACAGGTCGATCGCGGGCGTGGTCATGTTGGAGAGATCTGGACCGGAGTGGGCTGGCATCAAGAAGGACGGTGAGGTGTTAACGGTTCGCGCTGACCGAAACGGGAACGGAGATCGAGGCGGGGCGAATCGGTCGCGACGGAATCACGCCCCTGAGGGATCAGGGCGTTGCCGCTTTCAAGCGAGGCTCGATCAGTTGGCTCTGAATGCGGCCGATGATCCGCCGTGCGACTTCGTCTTTGCTGCCCGAGATCGAGTCGAGGACCACGCCGTCAGCGGCCAACAGCTCAACTTGATTATCGAGCGAATCGATCGCTTCCGGGCCGTTGCTGACGATCAGGTCACAGTGTTTTTTTTCCAGCTTAACGGTCGCGCGGAACCTGCGGTCGTCGGTCTCGAGCGCGAAGCCGACAACCCATTGGTCGGGGCGTTTGGAACTGCCCAACATGGCGACCACGTCCTCAGTTTCGATCAACTCGATCGTTAGCGGCTTGCCCGTTTTGGCGATCTTGCTGGAAGCCACTTGCCGCGGTTGATAATCGCAGGGTGCCGCGGCACCGATCGCACCGTCACAGTCGGCAAATATCTCGGCCGCGCGGGCCAACATCTCATCGGTGGTGACGACCGGCACGACCTTGGCCCGCGGTGGGTATTCGACGTTGACCGGACCGCTGATGATCACCACCTCATAGCCGCGTTCGATGCAAGCCGCCGCCAACGCCGCTCCCATCCGACCGCTGGACGCATTGGTCAAGTACCGCACAGGGTCGAGGTATTGGCGGGTCGGGCCGGAGGTGATCAGAATTTTGCACACGCCGAACCCCCTCACTTTTCTAACAGGCGATCGATCAGGGCGTCGATGTCCGCGCCGTCAAATCCGAGCTTCACGGCGCAAACCGCGAACAGCTGCTTTTCATCGTCCGCCAAGGCCCCGTCGGCTGCCATCATCCGCATCAGATCGCCGAGCAACGAATCGGCTTCCACGGGATCGGTCGTTAGCTTGACCTCGGCACCCGCTTGCAGGGCAAAGTCGACCGCTGCCCGCAGTTCGCTGTCGCCCAAACCGAGTTGGCGGCAGCGTTCGGTCAGGTACCGCACCTCGCGCTCGGTCAAGTTACCATCGGCCAATGCCATGACCATCAAATTGCGAATGCGTTCAGCCGACTTCATCGCCATTGCCTTGCGTGCCAGAAAGAGCAGGAGCCAACGAGAGGCGGAAACGGCATGCCGACTCGGCCACGGCACGCGGCCGAAGCCTGGTCGATCGCAGCCTGCACTTTCCGCATCCCGCTTCCCACAAGGCCGCAGTCTAACAGAAGCGAACCGTGGCGGAACCGGGACCGGGTCCCCGCCTACCGCGGCTCCGGCGAGCGGACAGCGGTCGACGCGATGATGTGCGGCGTGTCCAGTCCCGTATCGTAGCCCGCTTGGCCAGCGACGATGACGTGCTGATTGAGAAGTCGGCGGAGGTTGAAGCCCGGCATGGGGCTGACGTAATGCGTCGTCCGGCCGGTTGCGTCGGTGAGCGCGAAGGGCGGACTCTCCGGACGTGCCGAATAGACCTGGACCAAATAGCCAGAGACCTCGGGTTGGCCTGTTCCCACACCAGCGAAATCGACCTGGCCGGGCGGCGGTGACATCGTCGCGGCCGGGATCACGCTCCCAGCGCCGAGTGTCAACTCGGGGATCGACAGCGGATCGCCGTCGCGGCGCGACGCGATCGATTGGTACTGGCGAACTCGCTGCGCCAAGTGCATGGCCCGCTGTCGCTCGGTTTCAGAAGCCGCCGTCGCGACCAAGTTGTCCGCCGCCAATCGCAAGCCTTCGACGTCCGCAACGCGAGCCGCTGCGACCATTCGCCGTGACAACTCCAGTTGCAGCGAGTCGAGTGACAGGTGGCTGTAATCGGCCGTCGGGAAACTCGATTGCAACATCGGGCTGCCCGCGGGGGAGGCCGCGCGGGGGTTGCCACGGACCCATTCCGAACCGCTGGCGGCTTGGACCGCCGACGTGTCATTCCAACCCGCCGCGCCGATCGAGCGGACCGTCGGCTCCGAGGCGATCGATACCAGTGGCGGCTGGATGACTCGTGCCACACCCGAACCGACCGGTTGCTCATAGCTGGACGGCTGGGGCGCGGGGAGCGCGCGGGCAGCAGCCGTTGCTTGGCTGCGCTCGGGTGCGGCCGCATCTCCGGATGGGGCGCGGCCTAAGGCCCCGGCCGCCAGAAATTTAACTGCGGTCAACGGATCGATACCGGCCGATTCGCTAACCGGCCAATCGACAAGTGGCGTTTGATCTTTCAGGGGAATCGCTTCAGGGGCTTCGAGCGTGGTCAACGCCACGTCTCCCGCCGCCGGCGCGGCTGGGGAGCGGAACGAATCGCCAGCCTCCGTCGGCGCGGCGCTGCGAGGTCGCAAGATCGACCGTGGGGTCCGCTCGGGAGCCGGCTGGTACGTCTCGGCGGCGACCTCGGCTTGATCGGGGGCGGCCAAAGTCAACCCGGTTTTCGCGACCCGATCGTCGCGCGGCGGCTTATCACGAAGCAGCAATTCGGGGTCGTCAACGACCTGTTCCCGATGCACCCAGCGGAACTCGCCCGCGGGAGGCGCGATGCGATACCACAACTGGGGACCGTCCGGACCTTCGCGTTCGGCCTTGCCAAGGATCGCCACCGTTTCGCCTTCGGCCAACTGAACCTGCCACATGTATTTGCGGGCTTTGCCCAGATGGGTGCCGATCCAGGACAGCGTCCCTTCTTCGGTGACCTTGCCGATCTTCCCGCTCCGATCGAGTTCCACCGAATCGGCCGGGACCCAGGAAAAGCTACCCTCGGGTGGCCGCACCCCGAGCCAACCCTGTTCGGTCTCGAGGTAGACCTGCAACCGCTGGCCATGTCGCAACGGATCGGTGCGGTAGTAATCTCCGCCCGGTCCGCAACGCGCCATCACCGCTTCCTGATCGATGTAAACGTCGAAGGGCTCGAAGCCCGGATCCGCAGCCGGGCCTTGCGCGGCGGCGCCGACGGTGAGCATGCAGGTCGCAACGAAAGCGAGCAATCGCCGTGCGACGACGAGTCCAATGACCTGTTTCATGAGGGTGACCACCCGCTTGCGATTATTCGAAGACCAACCAACGATGCGTCTGGTCGATAACCAAGGTTGATCCGCCGTCGCAAGATCAAGTCGCGAAAAGTGAGTCAGCCGTTACCGTTTCCACGGGACGCCCAGCCGCGGTCATCTGCAGCGGCGGGCGGCGACTACGCTGCTGGGGACGCGTTTGAGGGACCAAATGACTTCACTCGGAGATCAGCGTAGCCCTGCGATCGAAAGTCGTTTAGCGCCGCTCGATCGGGCATCCCACGCTCGTCATAGAACCTGTGCAGCCCGAAATTCTCGAGGATTCGCCTGCCTTCGCGAAGCTGCTGGGCGTCGAACTGGCTCTTCCAGGAGGTCAGAGGGCATTTGCCGGTGAGCAGGCTTTGGCTGGCTACCTTGCTCGGTCGTTTGGCGACCGCCGGATCGAGTTCGGCATGCTGCGTTCTCAATACACTCGCAACCATCCCGCTCGGATCTTGGAACGCCTCTTCGTAGAAAATGGTTTTCAGCTCGGTAGGGCCGAACTGCCGCAGCGGGACGGAGTTGAGAATGGCCCAAATGAGAAGATAATTCTGCAGCGGGTCGTTCCTCGCCGAGACTTCCCGGATCAATCCGGCATGAGGCTGAAGAAAATCGTCGTGCAGATCCGATTGATCGAGCAACTTGGAGGGCTTATCGAACCAATCCCAAGTGCTTTTCTCGAGCTTCGAGGCAGCGACCGCGAAGGGGTTGCGGATCAGTAGCACCGTTCGCACCTGGGGGAATTTCGCTGCTGCCCAGTAGGCGAAGAGGTTGGCACCAATGTCCTTGACCAACAGACCTTGATAGGGCTTGATGCGGACACCCCTGTCGACTCGTCGGCTGTGGAAAGAGCCGCTGAAAATGCGATTCGATAAGCGTTCGAGTTCCGGCCAGTCGTGCCCGGGCCGGACGTATTGGTAATTAGCCAAAAACCGAGCCGCGGGTACCGCCGGGTGAAACGGCTCGAACATCTCGCGGTAATTACCCTGATGGTTGAGCAGGTTGGCGATCCAAGTGGTACCGCTGCGAGCATCCCCGATCAGCCAGATGACGTCCTCCAGTTTTCGGAAGCCGTTGGCTGCCAGGATGGATCCCAATGGGAAATGATAGAGCTGCTTCAACATGACACGATCGACTCCTGGTGGGCGATGCACGCGGTCTCATCCGCACATGGTTTCATCCGCAGGTGGTCTGATCCGCAGGTGGCTCGGGTAACGCAAAGGAAGGATTCATGGGGCTTGAATGGCCGACGTGCCCCGGTATTCAGTCGTCCCGGTGAGCCGTGGCGGAATCGATGGGGCGGGCGTGACCATCCGTGGCGACGGCAGCCAACTCATCAGCCACGCCGATTGTCCCGATGCCGGCAACGTCTCGCGGCCGTCCTGCCAGAAAGTGCGGACTAACGACGCCCAGCTGCGCGGGTCGCCAGCACTGCCGACCACACCCCGACCCGCCGACGCGACCACCACGCCCGGCTGCAAGTATTCGAAGCCACGCTGCTGGTGACAAATCCCAGCCAACGTCAATCGCGGCCCAAACAGGTCGAACCGCAACCCGATGCGGTCGTAGGCCAGATCGAGGGCCGCCGAGGGATCGCTGGGGGCGGCGTCGAAACCGAGTTGCTCGCGAGCGGAATGGATCAGCGACCAGCCGATGAATCCGCCCGACGCGGTCAGGGTCCCGGACACATCGACCGCTTTGCCCGGATCGATCTGCGCCCGCTCGAACCGCACCGAGGCGCGGCCGGTCAATCGATGCGGCACGTCGTGCATCAGGTCACTCAATTCGATCTCGTCGAAACGCGACCCGCCCAGATCGATCGACCAGCCGCGGGAATTGAGTTTCCAGCACAGCGTCCCGGTGAACGTGGCATCGGGGCCGAGCTGCCGCATCGTCGGCAGATAGTCGGCCAGCGCCGAACAGGGCAGGGCGAGGTCTCCGGTATAGAGCGTCCAGTCGGTCGCCGCGACTTCGCCGCGACGGTCGCGAACGACACTGATATGGACCGGCGCGTCGTCTCGCCGCCCGGCGGGCACACACTGGATCATCGCTTGGACCCGCTGATCGAGCGGCTTGAGCCAGGCATCGACGTCGCGCAAGGTCGCCGAGCCGGAGCGGCTGTGAATCGTCAGGTCATCGGCGGCGATCCGCACGTCGCGGGATGTCAGCTCAGGCTGGCAGAGAAACCGATCGTGAATCACCCGCCAAATGTGCTGCAAATGCTCCGATTGCAATTCGGGCTGCGACAATCGCAGCACCGTCTTGCCCTCGGGCTGCGCCCAAGTCACCAGTCGGACACGTCCAACCTCGGCCCCCGTTTCGGGCTCCAACATCCGCACGCCGACCAGCCGCGTCATCCCGGGGGCGGGGTATTCGATCGCGTCGATCCGCACACCGACGCCGATTCGGCGAGAAAGTTCTCGCTCCCACGCGCCCCGACGAAGATCGGCGTACCACGGGGTCGCCGAAACGACGATCACGACGCAGGTCACGAAAGTCGGCAAAACGCAGGCGAGCACGAACGCCATTCGCGCCAACGCTCGCTGAGTCCGTTCGTGCATCCGTCTCCCCTCCGTGAGCCGATCCTATTCCGCCAAGGGCTGCCGCGGGGGCGACCCACCGCCGACTGCCAGGCTATCTCCGTTCGCGATCGCGGCGTCCCGCCGTCGTTAAAACCGGTGTTTGGCCCCCGCGTCAAGCCTTCCGGGCCATCTCCAGGTACAGGTCATACCGCGCCTTCATTTCCAACAGGCTGTCCCCGCCAAACTTGTCGACCAACGCCGCGGCGACTTCGAAGGCGACGACCGCTTCGATGATCACGCTCGCCGCGGGAACGGCGCACACGTCGCTCCGCTCGTACTGTGCCTTTTGCGGCTGCTTGGTCTCCCAATTGATCGATTCGAGCGGCTTGCGCAAGGTCGCGATCGGCTTTTTCGCCGCGCGGATGACCAGCGGCTGGCCGTTGGTCATGCCGCCTTCCAACCCGCCCGCGTGGTTGCTCGGACGCGTGTAGCCGAGCGACGGTTCGTGGGTTCGCGCGGGGTCATGATGGATCGGGTCATGCACCAAGCTCCCCGGCAGCCGCGCGGCCTGAAACCCCATCCCGATCTCGACACCCTTGATCGCCTGGACCGCCATCACGGCTTGGGCCAAGCGGCCATCGAGTTTGCGGTCCCACTGCGCATGCGTGCCAAGCCCGATCGGCAAGCCTTCGACGCGAACTTCGATGACCCCGCCGAGCGTATCTCCCTGCTCCGCGGTTTGATCGATCAGGTCGATGAACTTTTGATTCTGTTCCGGAGCCAGGCAGTAAATCTCCGACTCGTCACGCAGTCGGCGGTGCTCCGCCAAGCTGCCCGAAGGGGTCTCGATCGCGACGCCGCCCAACTCGGTGACGTAGCCGATGGTATCGATGCCGAACTGGGCCAGCAGTTGCTTGGCGAGCATCCCGGCGGCGACTCGGACCGCGGTCTCCCGCGCCGAAGCCCGTTCCAAAATCCCTCGAATGCTCCCCAGGTGCTTGATGGCCCCCGTCAGGTCAGCGTGCCCAGGCCGCGGCCGCTCAAGGTCCTTGAGCCGCTCCAGCTTGTAGTCGCGATTGATAACCTGCAGTGCGATCGGGCTGCCGATCGTCTTGCCCTGCCACACGCCGGTGAGCACGTCGACGTTGTCGACTTCCAACTGCTGGCGTTTGCCGCGACCATAGCCCCCCTGACGCCGGACCAGTTCGACGTTGATCGCCGCTTCGTCGATCAGCAAACCGGCGGGAAATCCGTCGATCAGCGCCAACAGAGCTTTACCGTGCGATTCTCCGGCGGTCCAATATCTCAGCATGACGGGCGGCGGTTCGGGAACGTGGGCGTTCGGACGTGAGCGGGCGAACATTCCCGCCCCGAGATCTTAGTTTCCTCCTTTTTTCGCCGATAGGGCGTTTGGGTAGGCCGGGGCGTGTGGGGGCTATTTTCTCGACAGTGGTTTCTGTTGGCGCTGCTGCTGAGCTTGGCGATCGGTTTTGGCTGCGCCGATTGGGTCCGACCGCTGGCGGGACACGCGACGCTGCGCTCCCTGGTCACCGCGTTCGTGTTGTTCTTGATGGGATTGACTTTCGCGGCCGATTCGCTCCGCCGCAGCCTGCGTTATCCCGGCCCCGCGGCGTTGGCGATCGGGGTCAATACGCTGCTGGTTCCGCTGCTGGCACTCCCCTCGATGTGGCTGCTGTCGGCGGAAATGTCAGGCGGGCTGATCGTCACCGCCCTCGTCCCCAGCACGCTCGCCTCGGCGGCGGTCTGGACACGCAAAGCCGGCGGGGATGACGCCACCGCGATGGTCGTTTCGGTGGTGACCAACCTCGCCTGCTTCATCGTCGCCCCGCTCGGATTGTGGTTGATCTTCGGCCGCACCACGGACCTCTCGACCCAGGACCAAATTGTCAGCCTGCTGCTGTGGGTGGTGATTCCCCTGGTTCTCGGCCAGTGGCTCCGCCGCGCGGCGCTGGCCGATTGGGCGATGACCCACCGCGGCAAGCTATCGACAGTAGCCCAAGTCGGAATTCTGGTGATGGTCTGCTTCGGCTCGGTCGCCTCGGCCGATCGGTTGGCGGCGCGGGAGCAAGCGGGGGGCGGGCTCGAGATCTTGGCCGTCGGCGTGCTGGCGCTGACGGTTCACCTGCTCGCTTTCTTCCTCGCGGTCCTGGCGGCCCGCGCGATCCGCGCCACGCCGCAGTCGCAAATCGCCGTCGGGATCGCCGGCAGCCAAAAAACGCTGATGGTCGGTTTGCAAATCGGACTTGATTTCGGCGTCAGCATCCTGCCGATGATCATCTACCATGTCGGCCAACTGATGCTCGACACGCTGATCGTCCAGCACTGGGCAAAACGCTACCCCCCTGGACCTGTCGCTGGCGACCGCAACCCGGGCGATCGCCAACCGGCCGAGCCGGCGGAATCGACGCCAACTTTGCCGCCGAATCGCTAACCAGCCTTGAAGAACCGGGGCAACTCGGCTTAGACTGTTCCGTCTCACGGTGTACTAGGCCACCGGATTTCCTCGCATTTGAACCTTGTGATCCCATGAAAAGCGGCATCCACCCGAAATATCAGCCGACCACCGTCACCTGCGGTTGCGGCGCGTCATTCCAAACTCGCAGCATCCGCCCCGAACTGAAGGTCGACATCTGCAGCGAGTGCCACCCGTTCTACACGGGCAAGCTGAAGTTTGTGGATACCGCCGGGCGAATCGATAAGTTCCAGAAGAAGTTCGCCGCCGGCACCTACGCCAGCCTCGCCGCCAAACCGACCAAAAAGAAGCCGGTTAAATAGTGGCTTCGCGTGCCGGCGAGAACACCTCCGCCGGCGCTCGCTGATCGCAAAATCTCATGAGTGGCTCGATCCGGAAGACTCTCGAAGAAAAGTACGCACGCTTCGAGCAGCTCGAACGCGAGATGTCGGATCCGTCCGTGCTCGCGGATGGCGGTCGGATGAGCACGGCCGCTCGGGAACATGGCGGGCTGGCCAAATTGGCTAACTCGTTTCGCGAGTTCAGGAAACTCAGCGAAGACATCCGCGGCTGCCAGGAAATGGCTCAGGCGGCCGAATCGGCTGAAGAGCGTGAAATGGCCGAGGCTGAACTCGTGGAGCTGCGGTCCAAGCGGGAAGCGATCTGGGATGAATTGCTGCTGATGACCGTCGGCGGCGAGGATGCCCATCGCACCCGCTGCATCATGGAAATCCGCGCCGGCACCGGTGGCGAAGAAGCCGCCCTGTTCGCCCGCGACCTGTACGAAATGTATCGCCGCTATGCCGACATCAAGGGCTGGCGAACCGAAATCATGGACCACAGCGTCTCGGAAATGGGCGGTTTCAAAGAGATCACGCTGACCTTCGAAGGCGAAAACGTCTACCGCGACCTGCAATACGAAAGCGGCGGGCATCGCGTGCAACGCGTCCCCGAGACCGAAACGCAAGGCCGCATCCATACCTCCGCCGCTACGGTGGCGGTGATGCCCGAACCCGAAGACGTCGAAGTCAATCTGAGGCCGGAGGACTATCGCGTCGATAAGTTCTGCGCTTCCGGCCCCGGCGGACAACACGTCAACAAGACCGAGTCGGCGATCCGCTTGACCCACTACGAAAGCGGTATCGTCGTGCAGTGCCAGGACGAAAAGAGCCAGCACAAAAACCTCGCCAAGGCGCTGCGGGTCTTGAAGACGCGCGTTTACGAAAAGAAACGCGAGGAAGAAATGAGCAAACGGGCCGAAAC
>DITY01000285.1:0-2902 GCA_002422955.1 Planctomycetaceae bacterium UBA6172 | reverse complement strand
CAGATCTTGGCCGGCAACGTCGGCTCGGTGACCGACGCGATGATCGAATACGATCGCGACCAACTCCGCGGCGAAATGGGCGACGACTGATCGGGGCGATACGGGAACGCGGTCGCCGGGCGGGGCGACGCCTTCAGCCAAATCGCCCGTGCAGTTTCCACTCGGGCGACTCGCCAGCAAACCCTTGGCGAAACAGCCACAACCATCCGCCCCCTTCGATCTCGACGCGGTAATAATCCCGTCGCTCCCACCCCGCGATCGCCCCCCGCGTTTCGATCCGCTCTGGCCCCCAGCAGCGGAGCACCCGATGGACCCGCGCGGCGGAACGCATTTCCGGCTCCTCGATCCGGATGCTGGTCAGCACCCCATCCCGCCGCGAGGCCTCGACCTGGATCGGCCGCGGCACCGTGAGCAAACTCAGCGGTCGGCGGAGCGGGTCGTCAGGGACAGGCCCCAGCGGCGGCGCGGCCTGCGAACGCCGGGCCGATTTGATCGGCAGCGACTTGCTCGCCACCATCCGTGAGTCGATACGCCCACTCCCGCCTCGCCCATGCCCACCCCGATCGGCCCGCCCCGCCAAGGGACGCAAGCGATAGGCCGACTCGGGACGCGGGTGATCGGTCCGCTCGACCCCCAACACCGCGTCGCCACCCAACCGCATCGCCACCGTCTCGATCATCCGCGCGAAGGCTTGCCGCCCCGCCGCGCCCGCCAGCCCCCCAGAGCGGGACTCGTCGAACAGGTTCGTTTGATACAGCTTCAGCGGGCCACCCAGCTCGACCGAAACGTGAATCCGCTGGACCATCGCCGCGAGCGATCGGTTTTCCAGTGCGGTCAGCATCAGCCGCTTCAAATGCGCCGCGTCGGCGGTCGGCGCGAACAGCCCGACCTCGATCCGCTCGGACGGGCGGTTTTCCAACAACTCCAGCTGACAGACCAACCGCAGCGCCCCGCGAACCCGCGCCGCCAACCGGGTGGCAACCTGGTCGATCAACAGCCCGATCCGGTGGCTCAAGATGCTCTGGTCCGTCGTCGGGTACTCCAGTTCGCAAACCGCCGCGTCTTCCGGTTCGGTGTGATGCATCGCGAGCGGCTCGGACGCTTGCCCCAGCATCTGGTCGACCCGCCGAATCAAGTCGGGGCCTAACCGCGTCGCCAAACCGCCGCGAGGCAATTGCCGCAATTGGCCGATGGTCTCGATCCCCAAGCGATCGAGCTGACGAGCGACTTCGTGATCGATCCTCAGCGCTCGCACCGGCAAACGATCGATCACCGGTTCCCCTCCCCCAACTGGCGATGACGAAATGGCCAGATCGCCATAATGCGACACGCCCCAACACGCCGCCACCGTGTCGGCGATCGCCATTCGGGCCGACCAGCCGAACCGTTCCAGCCAGCGCCGCGCCGCCGCGATCACTTCCGCTTCGCCGCCGAACCAGTCGCCGATGCCGGTGATGTCCAGCAGCAACGTCTCGACCCCACGCCGCGATATCCCGGCCCAAGTCCCACGCGGTGGCAATGGCTCGATCGCCACCAGCGGACTGAGTTCGATCAGCAACTCGTCGGCCAACTTTGCTAACGCCTGAAGATCACCATTCGCATCATGTCGCTCGACCTTCGGCATGGGGATGTTGGCGCTGCCATCGACCGGCTTGGTGACCACCCCTGACCTCGGCGGGTCATCACGCCCCAGCATCTCCACCGCCTCATGCAACGGCATGAACGGCCGCACTCCGCGCCGGCGAGCCTGCGCACAACTGGCGACCACGCGGCGGCCACCGCGCGCGTCTTCGTCCCACAGCACGATCGGCCCGGCGGGGCTAACCGACGCGGCGGCGTTCGGCTGCCCGTTCGGTTGTTGCCCGTTCGGGCGCTGGCCGAGTCGGCGTTGAACCGGCCAATCGACCAACCAAATCGCTAGCCACCGTGGATGTGTCATCTCGTTGTCCTCCCATACCGCGTTCCGCCATCGCCACTTCGCGGATCCGCACCGCCCCATCGATTCGGCCCACAGCCTTCGCCGCGGCGTCCCCTGCGTCTGACCCCCAACCGCTGAACCGCGGGTCGATTTCGATCTGACGAGTCGCCCCGGCAATCCCCCCGCGGCAACGGACCAGTTCGACTCGCAACCTTCGCCCCCCCGTCCCGGCCAATGTCGAAACGGCCCAGCGGACATCCGCGACCGAAACCGACTTCGTCCGCTTCACCACCGCCGCGGTCGGCCGCACCCAAAACAGCATCGATCCGCCCGATTCGGCGGCCAATTGCAACCTCCGAGCATCCGCCACCGCCAGCCAATCGCCGACTTCGGCAAACACGCCCGCGACCGCGCCGCTGCGCAAGGCTTGGTCCATCGCCCAGACCAGATCGCCGCGGGCCCGTTTGACTTGGCTCGCGGAGAGCCCCGGTTGATCACCGCAGGCCTGGTTCGCGCCCGCAGGCCGCGACGGCTTGCGAAAGACCACCATCCGTTCGGCGGGAATCCCCAACGAAATCGCCCCCGGCGGATAAAACGATTCGTCATCCCGCCAACCGTCGGTAATGACCAGCGGTCGGCCGTCGGCAGCGGGATGAGCCAACCACTGGGCCGCGGCAATCAGCGCCAGCAGTCGCCCCCCCGAGCCCTGCGCGTCGCTGACCCATTCGACCAGCGTCCCGGGGCGCAAACCGCCGTGGGGCAGCATCCGGTCCAGCACCTCGCCACCCGACGAAAAGGTGATCGCTTGCGACTCCGCCCCTAAGCTCGCCCGCCCTTCGAGCCGCCGGACGGCTCCCCGCAACCGCTCCAACTCCGTGGGCGGCGAGGCCTCTCGCTCGGCTGCTGGCGGCCGCGTTTCCGCTGCCTGAGGAGCGAGCGACGGGGCAACAGGGGGCCGCGAGGCAGCCGCTTTCTGCACGCCAG
>DITY01000262.1:8643-14668 GCA_002422955.1 Planctomycetaceae bacterium UBA6172 | reverse complement strand
TTTGGCGGTTCGGCCCGTTCCGTGGTACTAAGCCTGATGAAATCCGATGCGGTCTCGCTGGAGGATATTGAAGCGCTGCGATTGGCGTCCGACAAACTGGATGAGTCCCCATGAGCGCATCGCTCGCCTTCGAAGTGGCCGTCGCGCTGGTTTTGCAAGTTTCGCTGCTCGTGCTGGCGAGCGTGTGGTTGCAAAGGCACGTGCGAGACTCGCGGGGACTGTGCCGGATGTGGACAGTTTGTTTCGTCTCCATCCTGGCCTTGATCGCCGTCGCCTTCTTGTTGCCGCATCGCAGAGTGTTCTTTCTGCCGCCATCGCTGGCTTCTCATACCCTGCTCGAGATCGTGGCCTGGCAAGCTCGGCTGATCAAAGGCTTGGCCGTCATCTGGCTGATCGGGATCGCGGTTTCGCTGATTCGCCGGGCGTTTCAGTGCTGGCTGTTGGTCCGATTTCTCAAACAGCGCTGCGTGCCGGCAACGGAAACGCAACTTGCGGGGCTGCCGTCGGGTTGGGATGACGCGGGCAGTCAACCGGCGTCTGCGGATCGTCCGCTGCGATCGTTGACCATCTTGGTATCCGCCGAAATCAACGGACCATTTTGCTGGCAGCTTCATCGGCCTGTGATTGTGCTGCCACAGTACTTGGTCGACGGCGATGCGATGCACTGCCGGCACGTGCTGCTGCATGAATGGGAGCATTTGCGGACGAACCATCCGATGCAGCACTTTTTGCAAGGCATCTGTTCGACGCTGCTGTGGTTCCATCCGGCCGTTTGGGTTGCGGCGCGAGACGCGGAGCTAGCGCGAGAGTTCTTGTGTGATGAGGTTGCGGCTAGGCGAGGCGGCAGGTTCTCGGATTATCTGCGTACCTTGGTCAAGATTGCCGAACGCTGCGCCTGTTCGCCGTTCACCGCGACCGCCAGCGGAGCCTTGGCATTCGGCAACCGCAAGAGCTCGCTGATCCGCCGCAGCGAACGCTTGCTAGAGCTTGCGGGCAGAACATCGGAGGACCGGTCGGGCCGTCCGAATTGGGCCATCGGCGGCCTGGTACTCGTCGCGATTCTCGTCAGCCAAGTGTGGTTGCCGACCAACGCGATCGCGACCCATCGCAGCCATTGGTCGCCCTGGCCGACCTGGACAGCGACGACCTTGCACGACTTCGGCGTCACCGTCCGAGACTTCGAGACCTTCGACGAGCGGACCCAAATGCACGAACTGCTCAACGGGAGCTGAAGTCCCCAAGCAGCGGCGACTGCAGAATTGCCCTCGTTTCGGCAGGGCTCGGTAGCCCAGCCACGATTTGCAAAGGCCGCAGCCATTTGCCGCAATCTACTATGTAATTAGTATTTGGGGTTGCTTTGTGGCTTCGAGCGAGGCTACAAGAAGGACGTTGTCGCGACAATGCGAGGCCAGGTCACAGCGGAAGAGCTGCGTTTTTTCGGAACCTGGCGGACCTGGGCGATGGGACGTGACGTAGGAAGGCGACGGACGCGGTGGGGCGACCGTTGCGGAAGGTTGCGCGGGATTGCCGATCCTGGTTATCGATGGCGACGGTGGGCATGCGACCCCACAGCGCCGACCAGCAGTCGCACGGAGAACGGAGCGTGGAGCCAGCGGTCAGAAAAGCGAACGATCAGTCCTTACGACGGTTCTCGGGCGAGGATCGTCCGACCATGCCTGCGATCCCGCGACGGCATGCCAGCGAATATCCCGCTCGGAATCGCGCTACCCAGATGTCAAGCCAAGTCTTAATGATCGCTTCCGGCAGGGGGTTCAACGGTGCGATCAAGTATGCCTACGAGTTGGTGGTCGATTTTCGCAGGCAAGGGGTTGAGGTGTTGCCGGTTTGCATTCCGGATGGTTGGCTGAGCCACCAGTTCGATGCGGCCGGCGTCGAATACGTCCCCTCGCCGCTGGCTCGCTATCCGTTGACCGAGCTAAAGCGGGTTGCGGCCATCGCTCGCGAGCGACAGATTTCGATCGTGCACACCCACAACAGTCGGGCCCATTCCTTCGGCGTTTTGTTAAAACTTCTACACGGGTTGCCCGTCGTCGCGACCGCGCATCAGCGGCACATCCAATTGCACTGGTGCTTGAACGATTACGTGATCGCGAACTCAGACGTGACCCTGCGGTCGATGCGCCGCTTCAACTTCGTGTCGAAATCGCGAATTCGCCGGATCTACTATCCCATCCGCGACCGATTCTTTCACGGCGTTCCGCCAGCCGAGATGAATACGGCGCGAACCGCTTGGGGGTTTGCTCCGACCGATCGGGTGCTCGGCTGCGTCGGGAATGTCTCCCCACGAAAATCGCAACTCAATTTGATTCGGGCGTTGCCGAGCGTACTCCGGGAGTTTCCGAATGTCCGACTGGTGATAGTCGGCGATGACCATGGCGCGTATGCCAAGACCTGCCGACAGGCGGTGGAGGAACTCCAGCTGCAGGGAGCGGTTCGCTGGCTCGGTCATCAAGACGACATTCCGCTGGTCATGAGTTGCCTGGATGTTTGCGTCTGCACGCCGACGGAAGAGGCGTTCGGGTTGACCGCGGCGGAGGCGTTGGCTTCCGGGGTCCCGGTGGTCGCGTCGCGAGTCGGCGGCTTGCGGGAGATTGTCATCGACCAGGAGACCGGGCTGTTGGTGCCGCCCAGTGATCCTCGTGCTTTATCGACAGCGATCACACGAATGCTGAACGACGCGGCGTTGCGCGAGCGGCTCGCGCGCGAAGGTCGCCAGCGGGTCAGACGCCTATTCCGTGAGGCCGACCACACGGCACAGTTGCTCGACGTTTACCAAACGGTTGTCGGCAGCAGACGTCATGCCGCCCACGGTAGGTGATCTCAGCCGTTCCACGCCGTTGTTCTCCGTTTCAGGTTACACGTCATGAGTGCATGCAGCTTCGCCGCCAGGCAGTTCCGAACGGCATGTTTTACATTCTGCCTGGTGGTTCTGCCGTTTGGGCTCACCGCCACGGCTCATGCAGCTGATCGTCACTCGGTATGGCATCGTGATGCCACTTCTGGCGATCGGGGGCGCGTTCGTGGCCGCGATCCTGAGCGTGCAGTTCATGCTGCGAGTGCTCGGCCGCTGGGGCCTGGGTCCCTTCGGCTACTATCGGATCGCGCTCAGCGGCCTGATCCTGCTCTGGTTCTGAAACGCCGACTCGCCGCCAGGTGAATGCCCTTTCGTCAACCGGTGTGGCGCAAACGTCGACGCGGCTAGTACCCGGATGCAAGGCCCGGGGGAACTGGTCTAGTCCTTCGCTCAGGCCGGCGTCTGGTCGATATCGACGATCGTGAACGCTCGACCTAGACTGGATTGGGCGGGAGCCGAGAGCATCGCGAGTGCGGCGACCGTTTCAGTCTCGAGGAGATCTCCATGTCCAGGAACGTGCGCTTTTGCGGAATCGCGATCGGGTTGTCGCTTGTACTGGGGTTGCCGCAGTTCGCTGGCAGGTTCACGGCCGCGGCACCGCCCCTCCCGCGGGCGGCGGATGGGACCGATGAGACGACCGGTGCAGTCGCGACCGCCTCCGGTCGACCGCAATCGACGCCCCAAAAAATCGTAGCGAAGCATTTGCCCAATCCGTGGCGGCTGCATCGCCGGGTGATTTCCGGCGGCTTGCCCGCGGGCGAGGCGGCGTTCCAGGAGCTTGTCGATCTGGGTGTGAAGACGGTGATCAGTGTCGATGGGGCCAAACCGGATGGGGAGCTGGCCAGAAAATATGGCCTCCGCTACGTCCACCTGCCGCATGGTTACGATGGCGTTCCCGAGCAGCGGGCGAGGGAGCTGGCAAAAGCGGTCCGCGACCTCCCTTGGCCGATCTACATCCACTGCCACCATGGCAAGCACCGCAGCCCGGCCGCCGCGATGGTGGCCTGCGTCGGGGGCGGGCTGTTGTCGCCGGATGACGCGCGAGGCATCCTCCAACTGGCCGGTACCAGCGAGAACTATCGGGGACTCTACCAGTCAGCCGAGTCCGCCAAGCCGCTGGATACCGCGCTGCTGGATGCGTTGCAGGTCGAGTTTACCGAACAGGCCGCAGTGCCACCCTTGGCGGAAGCGATGATCGCGATCGACGAGACGTCGGAACGTTTGCAGGCGATGGCCGCCGCGCGGTGGCGTGCGCCCGCTGGGCAACCCGACCTCGATCCCGCCCATCAGGCGCTGTTGCTCCGCGAGCACTATACCGAGCTGATCCGCACGGACGCGGTTCAGAACCAGCCGGTTGGGTTCCGCAATCTGATGTCCGCCAGCGAGGCCTCCGCTCGGCAGCTCGAAGCTGGGCTGGCCGCATGGTCACGAGCCGGTTCGCCGGGCCCTCCGCCGGAAACCGTCGACCGGGCCTTGGCTGCGGTGACGCAGTCCTGTGTCGCCTGCCATCGTGCCTATCGAGACACGCCGCAAGCCGCAAAATAATCTCGATCGGGTCGACACCCCGCTAGAGCCGCACGTTCGTCGTATCCTGGCGATCGCTATCTCGGATTGACCGCACGGGCATACTGCACGGGCAGGAGGGCTGCCGCATTTTCGTCGCCGAGTTTTATGGCGGCGTGATAGGGCCAGTACGGGTCACGCAGCAGTTCCCGCGCGAGCATCACGAGGTCGGTGTGTTGATCCCGCACCGCGGCTTCCGCTTGGTGAGGATCGGTGATCTGCCATCCGACGGCGGTCGGCACGGCCGCTTCACGACGAATGCGGCTGGCCACGTCGATCATGAACCCCGGTCCCCAGGGCACCTGGGAGATGTCGGGGGTGATGAAGCCTTGACTGACGTCCAGCAGATCCAACCCGGCCGACTTCAATCGGCAGACCAGTTCGACGGATTCTTCCACCGTCACGCCACCGTCGATCCAATCGGTGACCGAAAGTCGCGCCGTCAGCGGGAAGCGATCTGGCCAGACCTGACGGACGGCGGCAAGCGTTTCCAGTAGGAATCGAGTCCGGTTCTCGAAGCTGCCGCCGTAGTTGTCGGTACGGTGATTGGAGAGGGGTGAGTAGAACTCATGGGCGAGGTAGCCGTGGGCGAAATGGAGTTCCAACCATTCGAACCCCGCCGCCAACGCCCGCTTCGCCGCGTCGACGAACGACTCCTGAATACGGCTGATGTCCTGGAGGGTCATCGCGCGGGGCACCTTCGGCAAGTTGCCGCCGAAGGCCATGGCCGAGGGAGCGATCGTATCCCAGCCGCCCATGTCGGAGTCGATATGGTGGTCGCCCTCCCAGGGTTTGCTGGCACTCGCCTTGCGGCCGGCATGAGCGAGTTGGATGCCGGGGACTGCCCCATACTGCTTGAGGAAACGCGTGACCTTGGCCAGCGGTTGCACATGCTCATCCAGATAGATGCCGCTGTCGGCGGGACTGATCCGGCCTTCGGGCGAAACGGCGGTCGCTTCAACGATCACCAAACCGGCACCACCCACGGCACGGGAGCCCAGATGGACAAAGTGCCAGTCGTTCAGAAATCCGTTGTCCGATGAATACTGGCACATCGGCGAAACGGCGATGCGATTCCGCAGCACAACATCTTTCAATCGAAACTCGTTGAACAAGCTCGCCATCACGCCCCCAGGTCGCATTTTCAGTTGCCGATGCCAAGATCATTGCACGAACGCATTCCTGGCTCCCCGATGATAAAGCCTACGCCCCCATCGGCCAACCACGCGGAAGGTCATGAGCCCGCTCCTTAGGCTGGGGCAGGTTCCAAAGGCAGCGACGGGGCTCGGAGTAGGGGCTAGGGCTGAGGAGCCGTTGTCGGACCCTCAACCCGTGAACCCGCGACCGTTACCACAGGCCATCCGCGGAAATGAAGCTCGCCAAGGCGCTGTCGACCAGCGACTCACGTTCGTCTTCGGTTTCGGCCGAACCGCCCGCCGAAGCGATTGCCTGTTGACCCGCCAAGGACGCTTCCGCGAGCCTATCGAGCAGGTCCGTCCAAGCCGGATACGACTGCCACGTCAAGTCTTCCTCGGACGGCTGAGTCAGTGTTGGACGGAAGCCAGCCGTCGGTGTCCCATTCGGCAG